>CALLBH010000080.1 GCA_938001945.1 uncultured Robiginitomaculum sp. | reverse complement strand
CCTTGTTCTGGCCGTTGAGCGCCATGCCACATCGAAACTCCGCCCGTCCGAAGACGGCGAGTGGGATTTGCTTAACATTGCAACGATGGGATTTCGCGGCGAAGCCTTGCCGTCTATTGGCTCCGTCGCGCGCCTGTATATAACTACCCAAACCATCGATAGCCCGAATGCGTGGGAATTATCGGTAGAAGGCGGCGCATTGAGCGGGCCTAAACCAGCCCCGCGGCTTGGCGTATCGGGAACGCGGGTTGCCGTACGCGACCTGTTTTACGCGACGCCTGCGCGGCTTAAATTTCTCAAAACCGAACGCTCCGAGACAATGGCGATTACGGATATCATCAAGCGGTTGGCGATGGCGCGTCCTGATGTGGCTTTTCATTTGCAGCATGGCGAACGCGCCAATTTCAGAGCCTCCGCCGAAGCACTATCCGATGAGGGCCGCCTCGCGCGACTATCGGGCGTGTTAGGCAAAGACTTTAGTGCTAATGCGCTTGCCATTGACGCAGAGCGCGAAGGCATTCGCTTGTCGGGCTTTGCGGGTCTGCCGACATATTCGCGCGGAGCCTCGACACATCAATATTTATTCGTCAATGACCGCCCGGTGCGCGACCGCCTCTTACACGGCGCGCTGCGCGGCGCCTATCAGGACTTTCTGGCGCGGCAACGTCATCCCGTAGCCGCGCTTTATTTGGACCTGCCGCCAGAGCTCGTCGACGTCAATGTTCATCCCGCCAAAAGCGAAGTGCGGTTTCGCGACCCGTCGCTTGTGCGCGGTTTGATTGTAGGAGCATTGCGCCACGCGCTGGCAGGAGCAGGACATCGCGCCAGCACAACGGTGTCGGATTATGCGCTGGGTAAAATCCAAGCTGGCGGCCAGCAGCCTATGCCGTTTCAGCAAAATTATTCCCCTAAATCTCCATTCGGATCGGGATACAATCCGCAGGCTTATGAATCCAGCCTGCGCCCGCTCGTTGATGGCATGTCGGCTAAAGTCGAAGAGGGCGCGGAAGTTTACGGCCATATGAATGCGGCGCATGGCAACCCATCATCGCCGCAACCGGACCAAAATTATCCACTCGGCGTAGCCCGCGCGCAGCTCCACGAAACATATGTTGTCGCGCAAACTGCTGATGGCATCGTCATTGTCGATCAACACGCTGCTCATGAGCGCCTCGTTTATGAGCGCATGAAAAACGCGATGGATGGGAAGGGCGTTGAGCGCCAAGTTCTGCTCATCCCCGACATTGTTGATCTGGGCGAAGACGAAGCGGCGCGGCTGTTAGAACGCAGTGATGAACTTGCAGAAATGGGCTTAATTATTGAAGGGTTTGGCAGCGGCGCAGTCGCCGTGCGCGAAACGCCTGCCTTGTTGGGTGAAATGAATATCCAAGGCCTCATTCGCGATCTCGCTGATGATTTGACTGAGCATAAACAGACATTATCGCTGCGCGAGCGCTTCGAAGATGTCTGCGGCACCATGGCCTGTCATGGTAGCGTCCGCGCCGGCCGACGCTTAAACGGTCACGAAATGAACGCGCTGCTGCGCCAAATGGAAGACACGCCCCATAGCGGCCAATGCAATCACGGCCGCCCCACATATGTCGAGCTTAAACTCGCCGATATCGAACGGCTTTTTGGGCGGCGCTAATTCCCAGCGTCGTCTTCGCTCACTTCTCGCACGGTTGGGACGGTCCAGTTTACTTTAAATTCGACTGTTGGAATGTCTTCGATTGTCACTTTGCCGCTCCCGCGTCCGGGCGCAATACCTTGGCGGATTTGCTCTTCGCGTTTTTTCTCCAGACCAATCAACATACGTTGTCCCGCAGCTGTTCCCATATAGGTTGTGTCATAATTATTTTTGACAGATTTATAACGCGGAATCTCCCCGCCCGATAAGTCCGCGATTGTGGGATGGGGTTTACCGTAGGCAAGAGGTACGTCACGGTTAAATTCAATTTTTAAATCTGGACGCAGAAAATACGAAATATGAGTCTGGAGCGCAGCCGCATCTTTGAAGAATAAATATCCATCATCGCGGTATAATGGGCTTATAATGCGCTTGCCTTTGGTTAGACGGTAACCCCGAAAACTGTTTGCAAATTCATTAGCGTTCTCGGCCAGAACTTGCCGTACATTATAATTTGAAAAAGCCTGATAATTTAGATTGGGAGAGCCAATATCGCCGCGCCAAAATCCGTACATGACCATCGGGTTATCAGACCAATTCGGGTAGACAATTTTTTCTCGGATGTCGCGCAGGGAGAGCGCGCGGTCACAAATCGTGATGAGCTTCGCGTCCTCTAGAACCTCTGTTTGCCCCTTTGGAATAAATTTCGACGGGGTTTTGACATGATAGCCTTTGGATAATTCATTGACCATCACGGAATTATGCAAGTTGAACCAATAGGCCAATTGCGCATCCCGAGACAGTGCGGGGACATCAACCTCATGTCCAACAGAAATCATTTCGCCGATGAGTAAGTCTAAATTGACCTTAAGTTCAGGGCTAAATTTTTCGAATTTTACTTTGTTGCCTTCGAACCGGTAAGGCGATTTGTGACCGTAATGCACGCGTGAACCCACGCTTGGTAAAGGACGTCTGGCCTGTTGGCGCACAGACGCGCCTGTATAGAGAACAATGCCATAAAGGGTTTTATCCCAGAGGTCATAATCGATCGCGACTCTTGAAGTTCCGTGGGGCCTGGGCGCGAAATATTCAGTAATTTCTGTATCACTAAATTTGCATGCAGAAGTGAACGTTACGGGCGCGGTTTCAACGCTGCTGGCTTGCGTCGCTGTCGCCGCGATAAGGGGCGATAAGAAAGCGGCCATAGCAAAAGTAATTATCTTCATGCCTCATCATAGCATAAAAAAGCCCGCTGCGGGAGCGGGCTTTCTGAATTTTGATTTTCGGCAAATTTACAAAATGCTTTGGCCGGTTTTTTCCCAATCTTTGAGGAAAGCGGCGAGGCCTTTATCTGTCAAAACATGCTGCGATAATTTCGCGATGACGTCGGGCGGCGATGTTATGACGTCCGCACCAACAAGGGCGCAGTCTTTGATGTGGCCGACATTGCGAATAGAGGCGGCGAGGATTTCTGTCTCGAAACCGTAATTATCATAAATGGTGCGAATTTCTTCAATCAGCTCCATTCCGTCCAGACCTTGATCATCTAAGCGTCCAATGAAGGGCGAGATGAACGATGCGCCCGCTTTGGCGGCAAGCAGCGCTTGATTAGCCGAGAAGCATAATGTGACATTGGTTTTTGTGCCTTCGCTGGACAGCACTTTACAGGCTTTAAGACCGTCCATTGTTAGCGGTAGTTTCACGCAGACATTGTCGGCGACGGCGCGCAAAATGCGGCCTTCTTTGATCATCTCATCGGCATCCGTTGCGGTGACTTCTGCGCTAACCGGGCCTTCGACCATCGCGCAGATTTCTTTGATGACTTCGATAAAATCACGACCTGATTTGGCGATGATTGACGGGTTCGTGGTGACCCCGTCGACAAGACCGATATCATTTAAATAGGCAATCTGCTCCAGATCTGCGCTATCGACAAAAAACTTCATATTATGCTCCAAACATTAGGCGACTCATTGAATTTCCTGATAGCATAGAGTTTCATGATTAGCACCGTTTCAGTTTTATTTCCCGTGGGCGTCCCGCGCCCCTTTGATTATGGCGTGCCGCAGGGCTTGCCGGGGGGGAATAACTTGCGCGCAGGCAGCTTTGTTTTCGCGCCGCTGGGACAGCAAATGAAGCTGGGTGTTGTCGTAAACACGTCTGATACACGCGACGCCGAGAGGAAATTAAAAGACATTGCGCAAGTCAAAAATTGCGCCCCGCTCTCACCCGCTATGATGAAATTTATTGCCTTTACGGCGCGCTATAATTGCGCGCCGCCGGGCATGGTTCTGCGTATGGTTCTGCGCAGCTACAAAGCGCTCGACCCGTCGCCTATGGTGACGCGTTACGCCCCCAGCGGGACTGTTCCCGCGCGCCTCTCGCCGGCGCGGCAAAAAGTATTGGACGCGGATATAGATTGGCCCGCCCGCGCGGCAGAAGCCGCCAAAATTGCGGGGGTCTCGCCCGGCGTCGTGTCGGGCATGGCCAAAGCAGGCGCGCTAAATATAATCGCAGAGCCGCTCGACCCGCCCTTTGATGTGCCCAATCCTGACCTGTCGGGACTGGACTTAACGGCGGGGCAGGCGGAGGCAGCCAAGCAATTAGAAGCGCTTGTCGCGCGCGGCACATTTGAGGCGGCGCTGCTGGATGGGGTAACGGGATCGGGTAAGACCGAGGTTTATTTCGAAGCCGCCGCGCAGGCGATACGTGATGGGAAACAGGCACTTATCCTTGTACCGGAAATCGCGTTAACCCAAGCGGGACTGGCGCGATTCAAGCAGCGCTTCGGCGCGGAGCCTGCCGCATGGCATAGCCAGATGGGCGACGCGGCACGCCGCCGTACATGGCGCGAAGTCTATAATGGCCGCGCGAACCTTGTTGTCGGGGCGCGCAGCGCGCTCTATTTGCCATTTAAAAACCTTGGCCTGATCGTGGTCGATGAAGAACATGACACCAGCTATAAACAAGAAGAGGGCGTGATATATAATGCCCGCGATATGGCCGTGGTGCGCGCGAAATTTGAACGCGCGACTGTGGTGCTCGCCAGCGCGACGCCTTCGCTGGAGGCGCTGACCAATGCGCGCACGGGGCGCTATCATCATATCATTTTGCCTGAACGCCCGGGCGCGGTGACCATGCCCGAAGTCGATCTTGTTGACCTGAAAGAACATAAACCCGAGCGCGGGAAATATCTCTCACAGCCCTTGATTGACGCGGTTACGCAGAGTCTCTCGCGCGGGGAACAGGCCATGCTCTATCTGAACCGCCGGGGCTATGCGCCGCTCATTATTTGCCGCGACTGCGGGGGGATGTTAAAATCACCGGATACCGATAGCTGGCTGGTGCAGCATCGCCGCACGGGCCGCGCCATGTGCCACCATACGGGGTTCTCCATGCGCATGCCGCGCCAATGCCCGACCTGCAAAGCCGAAGACACGCTCTCCCCGGTCGGCCCGGGCGTAGAGCGCGTCGAAGAAGAGGCAAAGCTGCTCTTCCCCGAGGCGCGCATCGAAGTGCTGTCGTCCGATACCGCAGGCAGCGCAGAGCATTTGCGCGCGCGCATGGCCCGCATGGCCAGCGGAGAAATTGATATTCTGGTCGGGACGCAAATGGTGGTCAAAGGCCATAACTTCCCCAAGCTGACTTTCGTCGGCGTCGTCGATGGGGATTTGGGACTGTCGGGCGGTGATTTACGCGCGGGGGAGCGCACCTATCAAACGCTCGTCCAAGTGGCGGGCCGCGCGGGCCGCGCCGATAAACCCGGCCGCGCCCTGATCCAAACCCATCAACCCGAACATGAAGCCTTATCCGCGCTCGCCGCCGGAGACAGGGAGCGCTTTATTAGCGCCGAATTAGAAATCCGCGAAGCGCTAGAACTTCCGCCCTTTGGCAAACTCGCCGCCGTGATCATTAGTGGTCAAACGCCAGAGCTTGCCGATAAATCTTGCAAAGATTTCCTCGCCCGCGCGCCGCGCGCCGACGGCATCGATATCCTCGGCCCCTCGGAGGCTCCCATCGCCATGCTGCGCGGTCGCCACCGTAGGCGGTTTTTAATCCAAGGCCGCGCCGACATAAATCTGTCAGCCTACATGGCCGCCTGGCAAGCCGCCTACCGCGTTCCCAGCAAGGTGAAGTTACAAATCGATATAGATCCGCAGGGGTTTATGTAGGTGGGAATGTTCCAATCCCGTTCACCTAATTTGTGCTACAAGAACTACAAATGGAGGCCATTATGAAACACATCCTATCACTTACACTCGGCGCGGCGCTGACTATGGGGCTTGGCTCTTGCGCGAGTTCGTCTTCTGAGGCGCTGACATCATCTTATAGTAAGCCTGCATATAGCAAGCCCGCGACGAATAAGAAGCTAACAACTGGCCCGGATGTGAATGCGATTATGGCGCTTCAGGCGCAGCGTAATTACGGCGCGGCGGTGGCGCGGGCGGATGAGGCTTTGGCGCGGCCAGGTCTGATGGAGCGCGAGATTATTATGCTGACAGAATTTAAGGCGAATAATTTATTGCTGGACGGGAAAGCTGTTGAGTCGCGCCGCCTGTGGGAGGATTACACGTCCATTCCGTCGCTTTTGGTGCATCAAGAAGCCAAAGCCTATCGCCAGATTGGGACGCTTTATTTTGAAGAAGGAAATTACAAAGCGTCTGCGGCGGCCTATGAAAAATTAGTCGCGGTGTCGACTGACCCGATGGCGGGGCCCGTTAAGCCCGTTGATTATAAGCGTCTCATTTCGGCGTTGGAGCGCTCCGGACAAAGCGGCGCGGCAGAAAAGTATCGTGCTTTGAGGAAATGACATAAAGTAAAATAAAACGTTACTATGTAATGGCTCCTATTCATTTGACAATAAGCCGGATAAATCTAGCCTATATGTTAAATAAACGGGGAGCAAAAAATGCGAAAACAAATGAAATTAGTGGGTGTCGCGATTCTATCTGGCGCGGCCTTATTTATCACATCACCAGCCATGGCCAAAATTGGTGTGAGTAAAAACGGCACATGTTACTATAAAAATGAAGCCGGAAATTTAAACTCAAAATCCTGTTCAGATCCGGACGTCACTTGCCGCGTTATGGACCCCGGTATAGATGACTGTAAAATCGCAGGAATGCCAGGGCCGTTCTTTTATTCTGACCCCGTGGCATCAGCAGATGTGAGCGTGGCGTTGCCAGCTCAAGATGATACATCGGATATGGATATGCCGAGTGCGGGCAAGCCCGCGGCAGTGATGTTCGAGGGACCTTATAAAGGCAAAGTTGTCGCCGAGAAGGAAGCTACCAGTGTCATGGAAACCGTTGGTGACGAAACCGATACAGACGTAAACCCTCCATCTAAAGATACGCGTTATGAGCGTGAACGCCCCGCTCGGCCTAAGCCAAGAATGCAGCGCCGTTAAGATTGAAATTTTGAAGCCAAGGCATCGCCTTGGCTTTGAGTTTAGAAATATTCCTTGAGCACTTTTTCCAGTCGCCGCTTCACTAAAGCGGTGACTTTTTGAAGCTCGTAATGTTCCAGCACAGCGCGGTAAATATCATCACGTCCCAGCAGGTCATCTGCGGTTCTAATCTCTAAAACAACAGCAGCAAGCTCGCTCATCGGGATGTCGGCAAAGCCGCGATTGCCGAGCGTTCGCACGCTCACGCGCGGCTGCTCGGGCAGGCGGGTGATCCAGCATACGCTATCCTCAGGGCCGTCCACTTCGGTGTCGTCTTCACGCTCAATAATGATGTGTCCGGCCTTCTCGCCCGCAAGCAGAGAGCGTTCAAAGAGGCGGCGCACAGTGGGCGCGATTTTAAGCAGCCCA
>CALLBH010000079.1 GCA_938001945.1 uncultured Robiginitomaculum sp. | reverse complement strand
TCCCGCCCAGAACCGACTCCGATCCCGTGATCGCTGATTTGGCGAAACTGGACTTAAGCCATGTAAAATGGGCCAGCTATCTCTCCGCAACCAGCGTCTATGGCGATCGCGGGGGACAATGGGCCTTCGAGGATGAGTTATTATACCCGACGCTGAAACGGGGCCGTCGCCGCGTTTTGGCGGAATTGGATTGGCTGGAGTCGGGCTTGCCTGTGCATGTCTTTCGACTGGCAGGGATTTATGGCCCGCAGCGAAACCCTTTTGATAAAATTCTATCTGGCACGGCGAAGATTATTGAGAAGCCGAGTCATGTGGTGAACCGCGTTCACGTCGAGGATATTGTGGCGGCGCTGCTCGCCAGTATGGACAGTCCCAAGCCGTGCACAGTTTATAATATCGCCGATGGCAACCCTGCTAAGCCCGGCGATGTGCTGGATTACGCTGCACGGCTTTGCTGCGCCAGGCCTGCACCGCGTTTTCGTTTAGAAGACGCCGACATATCGGATATGGCACGAAGTTTCTACGCGGAGACGAAACGCATCGCAATTGATCGCGCGGTAAAAGAGTTAAAGTTCACGCCGAAATATCCCACCTATCGCGAGGGCCTCCGCGCGATATGGGCGGAGCGAAACGCGGCGTCTTAGCTGGCCTTGCTCAACGCCATATCAAAACGCGCCCGAATTTCATCCGGCGTATGATTCATATTCACAGGCCGCGCGAGCATTTCACCCTCCGGCGAAATCAGCATTAAGCGCCCCGTAATCACGCCGCCATTGAAATAATTGCGAACCGGGCCTTCAACGCCGTCTTTAGCAGCTTGGGCATAAAACGATTTCAAATCTTTATCGGTGTAATCCAAGCTTACAAAAACCATACCGCGTTTTTCATAGTCCGCGCGTATAGCATTAATTTTAGGCGTCAGAATTTTGCAGCTCGCGCACCACTCAGCATAAGACAAAACAGCAATAACTTTCGCCTCTTGAATTTGCGCTGAACTATAGGACGTCGTCACGGGCTCTGCGGTTTCAGAACAGGCCGACAAGGCGGCAAAACTTGCAAACAAAAACCCTAAAATGAAATTACGCATATACCCTCACAATAAAGGCACCTTAGAAAGATGCCTTTATAAATTCAATTTATTTTAAATAATGACTAACCCGCCTCCTTCAAGGCCATCACCATTTTATCTTTGATTTGGGCGGGCGTCGTTGTTTTGTCGACCATCGCCACGGCGCTATCGCTGCCGGTTGGAACAAGATAGAGACGACCTGTTTTAATATTCCCATCCAGCGCCGTGCGCATTGCGCTCTCAACCCCTGCGGCCTTGGCTTGGGCATAGAAATTATCGGCGTCTTTATCTGTGTAATCGAGCTTCACAAATTGCACGCCCTGCTTTTCCATCGCGGCTTGCATAGCCGTGATTTTTGGATCGAGAATTTTGCAGCTTCCGCACCAGTCGGCATATGTCATGACGGCCACAACTTTGGTGTCCATTTTCACTTCGCTCATGACGTCCGTCGAAGCACCCTTTGCAGCACGATCATTGGTTGGCGCTTTGGAACATGCGCCAAGCACCAAAGGCAGGCTAAGCAGAGCGGCGGTAATTACAGATTTCATTTTTATCTCCCATTAAAATCAACTCGGAAGTAATGCGCGGCATTACAATGCGCTAATAACAATGCTTCACAATTTCGTGCGAGTAAGGCGCGCAAAGAGCCAGCCGCCGAAAGCGCCAACAGCCAGAAGCGTAAGATAATTAGGCATGAACTGCGCGCGGCCAATGGGCTGCACGCCTTTGCCAACATATTTAAATGCCGCAAGCATGGCGATAAACAGGACTACACCTGCGACAGCGTAAACAAACCCCCGCGCCCAACCCGTCTTACGCGCCACCAATCCCGCACAAGGAAACGCAATTAAACTCGCGGCATTTATAACAATCAGCAAGATGGGAAACAGGCCGCTCAAATCATTTTTGATCAAATCCACATATCCACCAATTCCGATATTGACGGGAATATAGGCCCCGACAAAAATGGACGAGGCGACCACACTTAACAGGGCCATAGTAATGACGCTAATTATAAAGGCGATAATAATTCGACCCTTGCTCGCGCGCGGTGAATTGTCATCAATGTGAATTGCTTTATCATCTGTCATGGCGCATTTATGACCCAGCATGCCACGCGCCGCAATGGCCTAATTTGTGAGGATATATGTTCAGACCTGCTTTGATTTTAACGACCGCCACCGTGCTTGCCCTATCGGCGTGCAACAACTCTGGACAGGCCGAGGCCAAAACAGTTTCCGCGTCTGCCGCAATCGCGCCGCTCAAATCTAATGCATCCGCAGAAACGACAGCTGTACAAACCCAAACCATCACTGATGGCCTTAAAGCGCCCTGGGGGCTCGCCTTTCTACCGAACGGTGGATATTTGATTACAGAGAAAACAGGCGGCGTAATTCGCGTCGCAGCCGATGGTACAAAGACAAATTTATCTGGAGCGCCCGAAGCTTTTGTCGCCAGCCAAGGCGGATTGCTCGATGTTGTCTTATCCCCCACTTACGCAACTGATAATACGGTCTATGTTACCTATTCCTATGGCGACAGAAACGCGAATGGCACGGCCGTATTTAAGGCGGTGTTGGGCGCAGACAGCCTGACTGGCGATACGATATTTAAAACATCACCGCCCAAAGACACAGCCAATCATTACGGCGCGCGCATGGCCTTCATGCCCGATGGAAATTTCATCCTGACGATGGGTGATGGTTATGCCTATCGCGAAGAAGCGCAATCGCTGGACAATCACTTTGGCAAAACCCTGCGCCTCACTGCGGATGGCAAAGCTGCGCCGGGCAATCCCTTCATTGGCCAAGACGGGGCGCTACCGGAAATTTATTCTTACGGTCATCGTAATCCGCAAGGTCTGATTTATGATGGCGCGACGGGCACAATCTGGCTGCACGAGCATGGCCCAAAGGGCGGCGATGAGATCAACAAAGTTGAGCCATCGCTCAATTATGGCTGGCCCGTTGCGACATTCGGGATTGATTATTCCGGCGCGCAAATTAGCCCGTTCAAAACGTATAAAGGCATGACGGACAGCATTTATTATTGGAACCCATCTATTGCGCCATCCGGCATGGCCATTGTGCGCGGTGACATGTTTGGCGCCTGGGACGGCGATCTGCTCGTGGGTGGCCTCGCCTCACGCGATCTTCGCCGCGTTAAAATGGAGGGCGGCCGCGCCGTATCCGAAACAATCCTATTAGGCGATATGGGCTTACGCATTCGTGATGTGCGCGTGGGGCCGGACGGCGCTATCTATGTTCTTTCCGATGAGAAAACAGACGGAAAACTGATCCGCGTGACACCCAGATAGAGAGAGCCTTATGCCCGAGACAAAAAACCAAACCTTATCCGAATATACCCCGCCCAAAATTTGGGAATGGGATAAAGATAATGGCGGAAAATTTGCCAATATTAACCGCCCTGTCTCCGGACCGACCCATGACAAAGAACTGCCTGTTGGCGATCATCCCTTGCAGCTCTACTCACTTGGCACGCCCAATGGCGTCAAGGTCACGATCATGCTCGAAGAGCTATTGGCTGCCGGGCACAAGGACGCGGAATATGATGCGTGGCTCATCAATATTATGGAGGGTGACCAATTTGGCAGCGGATTCGTCGCGGCGAATCCCAATTCCAAAATTCCGGCCCTGATGGATCATTCCGTTGATGGCGAGCCGCAACGTGTCTTTGAGAGCGGGGCTATTCTCTTTTATTTGGCCGAGAAATTCGATGCCTTCCTGCCTAAGGATAATGCCAAGCGCGCCGCGACCATGTCATGGCTGATGTGGCAAATGGGCAGTGCACCTTATCTGGGCGGCGGCTTTGGGCATTTCTATGCCTATGCACCGTTTAAG
>CALLBH010000078.1 GCA_938001945.1 uncultured Robiginitomaculum sp. | reverse complement strand
CGCGCCTGCTATGCTCCGCGAAGCCATGCGCCTCGCCCATGAAGAGCGCCGCGTGGTGATATTCTTAGAGCCTATCGCGCTGTATCAGACTGCAGACATTGATGAAGGCGATGGGGAATGGGCCAGCGCATTTGATCGTAAATCCGAAATAAAACTCGGAGAGATTGGACAGAGCGGAAGCGGCAAAGACCTCGCTATTCTGACCTATGGCAATGGCTATTATCTATCGCGCCAAGCCTCGAAAAATATCAAAGCGAAACATCGCATCATTGATATGCGCTGGCTGTCTCCGCTCCCGATGGAGGCTGTTCTTAAATCTGTCAAAGGTGTGAAAAATATTCTAATTGTTGATGAGTGCCGCGAGACAGGTTCGCTTTCCGAAGAACTCATGAGTAAATTGGTAGAGGCAAATGTTGACGCGAAGATTGCGCGCCATTGCGCGGGCGATAGTTTCATCGCGCTGGGTACAGCGGCCTTTGATACATTGCCAAGCGCGGAAACGATTACGCATGTGGCGAATGAATTGGCGGAAGTATGATGCATGATTATCTAGCCACCCCCATCGCCTACGCTTCGCTCCGGCACTTCCCCCTCAAGGGGGAAGCAAGGATCTGTGACGTAAGCCGTAAAGATAGAATGTCCTCCCCTGAGAAGGGGAGGTGGGCTTTTGGTGTAAACCAAAAGGTCGGTGGGGATGGCCCCAAATATAATGGCATGCGTCAATGTAAGGATGGGTCATGAGCGCGAAACAAACCGCCATAGTCGTCTGCCCCGGGCGCGGAACATATGGCGCGGGCGAGCTTGGATATTTGAAAAAATATCACAGCGACAAAGCGCAGATTATAACCGCTGTTGAAACGGGCCGCACATCTGATCAAATCAGTATTTCTGATCTCGACGGGCAGGGCGCATTTAAAACCGATCTGCATCTTCCCGGGGATAATGCCAGCGCGCTTATTTATGGCTGCGCGCTCGGGGATTTCCATGCGATTGATCGAGACAAATTTAATATTGTTGGCGTGAGCGGAAATTCGCTCGGCTGGTATATGGCGCTAGCTTGCGCCGGCGCGGTTTCGCTGGAGGATGGCGCGCGTATTGTAAATACGACGGGGCGTTTGATGCATGAACGCGCGACAGGCGGACAAGTTGTCTATCCGAGTGTTGATGACAATTGGCAGCATAGCGCCGAGAATATGGCTCACGTTGAGGTGGCTCTAAGCAGCGGCAAAGGTAACATCACCGCCTCCATAAAACTTGGCGGTATGATGGTGTTTGCGGCGGATGATGCGGGACTAGATTATCTAATGAAGACCTTGCCAAAATCCGGCGTTTTCCCCTTGCGACTACCTTATCACGGCGCGTTCCATAGCGACGCGATGTCTCCAATCGCGGATGCAGCGCGTCGGGCTTTAGGTGCAGAGTTATTCACGCAGCCGGCCATTCCCATGATTGATGGACGCGGAGTTATTTACACGCCCGGCGCCGTGAATATGGAAGCGCTCTATAATTATACGCTCGGTCATCAAATTACGCAGACTTATGACTTTACCCGCGCGATAGAGATTTGCGCGCAGGAATTTGCGCCGGATGTGTATATCGTTCTGGGCCCCGGAACCACGCTTGGCGCGCCTGTCGCGCAGAGCTTGATTGGGCTGGGCTGGGACGGACTATCCGGAAAAGATAATTTCAAGACGCGGCAAAATGCCGACCCAATCTTGCTGTCCATGGGCCTGCCCAGTCAGCGTAAATTTGCTACACAATAAAGACACCCCAAAGGAGCCGAGCATGGCGAAGACGAATCCAGATGCCCCGAAATATAATTGGGAAGACCCGTTATTTTTAGACAACGCCCTGTCCGAAGAAGAGCACATGATCCGCGACGCCGCGCGCGGATATTGCCGTGATAAACTCCTCCCGCGCGTTGTATCGGCTTACGCAGAAGAGCGGTTTGACCGCGAGATATTTAACGAAATGGGCGAGCTTGGATTGCTCGGCGCAATGGTCGACGAAGCTTATGGCGGCGGCAATGGCAGTCATGTGGCTTACGGCCTGATTGCGCGCGAAGTCGAAGCCATTGATAGCGGCTATCGCTCCATGATGAGCGTGCAGAGCAGCCTTGTGATGTATCCGATTGAAGCTTTTGGTAGTGAAGCACAGAAAAAGAAATACCTCCCAAAACTGGCCACGGGCGAATGGATTGGCTGTTTTGGTCTGACCGAGTCCGATGGCGGTAGCGATCCGGGCGCGATGCGAACCAACGCCAAAAAAGTCGATGGCGGCTATATCCTTAATGGGTCAAAAATGTGGATTACAAATTCTCCTGTGGCTGATGTTGCCGTGGTCTGGGGCAAGCTGGACGGCGAAATTCGCGGTTTTATTTTAGAGCGCGGTATGGAGGGCTTCACCACCCCCGAAATTAAAGGGAAACTCTCTCTGCGCGCGTCCATTACGGGCGAGCTGGCATTTGCAGATGTCTTTGTTCCCGAAGAGAATTTGATGCCCAATGTTAAAGGGCTTCGCGGGCCGTTTAGCTGCCTAAATAAAGCGCGCTACGGCATTAGCTGGGGCGCGATTGGCGCTGCAGAATTTTGCTGGCACGCCGCGCGCGATTACGCGATGGAGCGCATTGTCTTTGGTAAACCAATTGCGGCAACGCAGCTCGTGCAGAAAAAACTCGCCGATATGCAAACGGAAATTGCGTTGGGCCTCCAAGGCTCGCTAGCACTCGGCCGCGCGTTGGATGACGGCTCATGGGCACCGGAGAGTATTAGCCTGATGAAGCGTAATAATTGCGGCAAGGCGCTAGCGATTGCCCGCGAGGCACGCGACATTCATGGCGGTAACGGCATTAGCGGGGAATATCACGTTATACGCCACGCTATGAACCTCGAAACCGTCAATACCTATGAAGGCACGCATGATGTTCATGCCTTGATCTTGGGCCGCGCGATGACGGGCATTCAGGCGTTCTTTTAGGCGGATATCGCTGCCATCAGCCGGCTCTTCTGTGAGAGAGGGCTGATGGGAGTGAGATGTCCTGTTATCGGGTCATTATATTTAATCTCTCATTTTGTGTCCTATAATCTTTAAAAGTAGGGCGTCCGTGCGGGCAATCAAAAACCGGAAAAGTACCGGGGGTTAAGTGTTTCGTTCTCAATCACCTTGAGCGGGTGATAAACGCTCAAGCGGTTTCTTCTGCCCAAGGGCAAATTCCACCACCGCACGGCGGTAAGTCTGCGAACGGCCACCGGCGAGTTTTGGTCCCTTTAGCTCTCGCTCGCGAAGCTCCACTTGATACGTTTAACCAAGCTTTACTCCATACCGCCCTATCTCCAGCCAGCCAACGTACGCTTGCCTGCCCTGTGAGATAAGGACAGTTGCACTATAGGGCGTCAGTAAGAGGCAGGGATGTATCTGTTCAAATTTTAACCAGCAGATTGAAAAACCAACAGAATTTTGTTTGAAAATCGAGGATATATAATTATCCCATATAGAAATCATCAAGTATAATATCGCTATTATCATAATCATTTTCAAAGTGCTCAGCGCTTAGTCCCGTCACGTCTTTCTTTCTGAAAACAACTGGGCCGGAATCAAGCTCAATATCATCAAATTCGATATCCTCGATATTGAGAACACGATCACCTTTAGAGAAAACAACCGCGTCAATATTGATCAGCGTATCTGTTCCCCAAATGTCGTGAGACACCGTGATTGACCCGTCATCATTTCGGGTGAGATTGTATTCCGACATCAGTCCATCATAGGTGACTTGATTTTGCGTCCCGCCCGCTCCGTCAAAAACATCATCGCCTTCGCCGCCATAGAAAATATTGTCGGCATCATTTCCAATAAAGATATCGTCACCAGCGCCGCCAATGGCCATTTCAATCAATGACCGCATATCACCGAGATATTGCAGCGCGTTATAAATACTGGCGCTGGCAAAGTTATTTTGACCAAGATGCGAGAGCTGCTCGGCAGAGAAAATGCTGCCCTCACCGGGCGTCAAATCAATGACGAGGTCTGTTGAATAAGCGGATAAATCATAAGTATCAAAACCGCCCCCGTCCCAGAGCGTTGCAAAGATAACATTGCCTGCTGCGTCAATACCAACGTCACCATTGACCAAAGTATCGCCGGATTCGGGCGTCCAGCTATAGATAGTATCATCAGAATTTATCGTGAAATTCGCGCCGTAAAGATGCTGCAGCGCGGCCACATCCAATATCATAAATGTTTGCGGAAAATCGTAGTCCCCCACCTCTTGCCAATGACGTAAAGTATGCGGGCTGGAGCCAACAAAGGTGCGATAGGTCATGACCGTAAATTCATAACTGTCTTGGTTAAAGGGCAGCGCGTCAAAACCGTTAAAATCTTGGTGCCCGTGTTTCAGGCCCAGCGCGTGACCCGTTTCATGCAGCACGAGGTGCCAGTGGGCGTTGCCCGCGCGGGCAAAGTCTTCTGTCCCGGCCCATGAAAGCGCGCTGCCGAACCACACATCGCCGTCATCGGCTTCACCTGTGCCAACTAAATCACCCGGAAAATCGGAGATACGTCCGCCATCAAGACTTGTATCAACGCCGTAGCGAATATGCGCGTTTCCGATATCCGTATGCCCCATGAAATTCACGGCTTGCGCTGTAAAGCCTTCAAAGGAAAATCCAGCGCTTGCGGCCGGGCCGATTGTTGCAGACAATGTGAAATGCACGGCGGCTTCTTGCGCCGCATTAATCGCATCAAAAGGGTGATCAATTTCCCCATAGGCATTTGCGCTGAGTGAAAAAGAATAATGTATGACGTCATCATCCCAATGCGCCCCGGCCAATACGCCGTCTATCAGTCCGTTCCCCGAACGGCGTGACACCACTGATGTATTGCCCGTCCCCGACATAACACTTTCCTAACCCTAATCGTTAAGACGTTATGTTTGCAAAATACGGGCCAGAGCGAGCGGGTTCTCCCGAGCGGCGAGTTTTGCAGCGGCTTTGCAGCCGTCACTTTGCGCTTCCCTCGCCCTACGGCGCTCGCTATTGTCGCGCGCTCATAAGGATCATGACATGACATTAAAGACAGCCCTTTTCGGTGTAAGCTTGGCCGCAATTTCTGCGTTTGGATTAACGACGTGCAGCGGTGCAAAAGACGCGACAGCCAAAGCGCCAATCGTGACAAATATCGCGCCCGATCGCGTCATGGTCGCCGCAGCCGATCCGCGCGCCGTCGCGGCTGGGCTGCGCGTGCTGTCTGAGGGCGGAACAGCGATTGACGCCGCGATCGCCGTGCAAAGCGTGTTGGGGTTAGTGGAGCCGCAAAGTAGCGGCATTGCGGGCGGAGCGTTCATGATTTTCTATGACGCGTCGGATAAATCCGTCACCATGTATGACGGGCGCGAGACGGCGCCGATGGCAGTTGATGAGACCCTGTTCTTAGACGCAGAGGGCAAACGCATTCGCTATGCAAATGGAATTGCTTCGGGGAAATCTACGGGCGTTCCGGGCGCCGTCGCTATGCTGCATATGGCCCACAAAGATCATGGCCGCTTGCCGTGGGCGCGCGGATTTGATGACGCGATTGACCTGGCCGATAAAGGCTTTGTCGTCTCCCCGCGTATGGCCAGTTCGCTGCAGCGCTCAACACGGTTTGGATTATTAAACGACCAAGAAACATCTCGGAATTATTTTTACCCTGAGGACGGCGAGACGCCGCTGGCCGCTGGATTTGTGCGAGACAACGCCCCCTATGCCGCCACGCTTCGCGCCATCGCCGCCGATTACCGCGCGCTTTATGAAGGCGACATTCCGCGCGCGATCATTGCCGCCGTACAAGAAGAGCCGCGCCCGGGCCTGCTCTCCGAGGCAGATTTCGCCGCCTATAAACCTGCCAGACGCGCGGCGCTGTGTAGTGACTATCGCGCCTATCGCATTTGCGGCGCGCAGCCGCCCAGCTCCGGCGGCGTGGCGACGCAGGCCATTATGGGGATGCTGGAGAGCTTTGACATGTCAGCGTCTGTCGACACGCCCCAGGGCTGGCACCGTTTCATTGAAGCGTCGCGCCTGGGTTATGCTGACCGCGATCAATATGTCGCCGATGACCGCTTTGTAAATGTGCCTATCAACGGCATGTTGGATAAAGGATATTTGGCGGAGCGCTCTCGCTTGATTCAATCCGATTTAGTCTTGGCGAAAGTCACGGCGGGTGTTCCCGAAGGTGCAGGTCAAGCGGGCAAAGATGCCACACCGGACAGCCCCGGCACATCACATTTTTCAATCCTGGACAGCTACGGCAATGTTGTTTCTATGACGACAACAGTAGAAGCAGGTTTCGGAAGTCAGCGCATGGCGGCGGGCATGATGCTCAATAACCAGCTGACTGACTTCTCATTTGTATCCATCGACAGCGAAGGCCGCAAAGTGGCCAATCGCGTGCAGCCCGGCAAGCGTCCGCGCAGTTCGATGTCGCCGACAATTGTACTGGATGGTGATGGTGAATTTTATATCGCGACAGGCTCGCCCGGCGGAAATTCAATCATCGCCTATACGGCTAAAACCATGGTGGCGATGCTGGACTGGGACATGACCCCGCAACAGGCCGCCGATTTGCCCAATGTCATTGCACGCGGCAACACGGTGCGAATTGAAGAGAACCGCATGGACGCGGCGACGCTTACGGCGCTCGAAGCCATGGGCCACGAGGTCAAACGCAGTCAAGGCGAAGCCTCGGGCATTCACATCATTCGCAAAAACGCCGATGGCACGCTTGAGGGCGGAGCCGATCCGCGCCGCGAAGGCGTGGCGTGGACGCTTTCTGATGTGCCCGCCGGCGACCTTACGCCGAAATAATGCGCGAGAATTACACGCTCCCGCGTCTCTATGTTGAGGCCGATTTAGCGGCGGGCGATGCCGTCACGCTTGATCGGACACAGGCGCATTATTTGTCGACAGTATTGCGGCGCAGCGTTGGAGATAGCTTGCGACTGTTTAATGGCCGCGACGGAGAATGGCTGGCGGACATCACAGCGTTGAGCCGCAAATCCGCGACCCTGCGCGCAGGACTTCAAAGCCGACCGCAATTAGCGCCGCCAGATATATGGCTGTGTTTTGCGCCTGTGCGTAAAGCGCGCAATGGGTTCATTGCCGAGAAAGCCGCAGAGCTCGGCGCAGCGCGCCTGCAACCCGTACTCACCGAGCGCGTTCAATTTCCAAAAATGGGATTAGAGAAACTTGGCCTAACCCTGATCGAGGCCGCCGAGCAAACCGAACGTCTCGACGTCCCGCAGCTATCCGATACAGTGTCGCTAAGTAAATTACTCGATGAATGGGACAGCTCCCGCGCGCTTATTTTTGCCGACGAAGCGGGCGACGCGAAACCCGCATTGGAAGCCCTGCCCAGCTGCCCTGCGCCTGCCGCAATCCTTATCGGCCCCGAAGGCGGCTTTACGGACGCAGAGCGCGAAAGGCTTCGCCGTTGCGACTTCGTCACGCCAGTATCACTGGGCCCGCGCATATTACGCGCTGATACAGCAGCCCTATCACTGCTGACGTTGTGGCAAGCGGTGAATGGGGATTGGGGTTAGGCAGTAGACTCTAATATATCAACACGAGAAAACTCAACGCCACCACTAAGCGTATATCCCTGCTCAATTGCCGATAAGGCGAAACGTGAAATCATCGCGACAAAATCT
>CALLBH010000077.1 GCA_938001945.1 uncultured Robiginitomaculum sp. | reverse complement strand
ATAAAAAAGCCCGCCAAAGGGCGGACTTTAAAATTCGATTTCGTCGAGGCTATTTATAATTGCCTTCTAGACCGAAGTGCTTTGTGAGCATGTAATATACAACAGCGCGGAACTTGTTACGCTCTGATTTGCCATATTGCTCAAGGACGGCTTCAATGCCTTCCATAAGTTTTGGGCTGTCTGACATGCCGTGCTTCTTCATCAAGAAGTTGTTCTTTACAGTATCTTTTTCAGACTGATCTGAAGCAGAGACAGTTGAGCTGTCGCGGTTATAGATTGAAGGACCGCAGCCGATCGTGACCTTGCGGAGTAAATCCATATCCGGCGTTACGCCTAGCTTTGTTTTTAAATCGCCAGCATATTTCTCGATTAGTTCATCGCGTTTGCTCATGAAGTGTCCCCTATTGTGGTGTTAAGTAAAATAAAAATCCGCGTAATGCGTAGCGCCTTATGACAAAAATTAACCTTAACTGCAAGTGAACGAGAATTAGGATAGCTGCAGATTAAGTGTGATGGGGGCGTGGTCGGATGGGCGCTCCCAAAAACGGCAGTCGCGATGGACTTTAAATCCGTCTCTTCCGCCGCCCAGCGCGGCGTCTTTTAGCGCCTGACTGACCCAAATATGATCCAATCTGCGGCCGCGATCTGACTTATTAATGTCGCGCGATCGGTATGACCACCAACTGTAGAGTTTTTCGTCATCGTCAAGCAGCGCGCGCGCAATATCGATGAAATCGTGGCTGTCTTGCAGGTCTTTCAATATGCCGACTTCAAGCGGAGTGTGACTGACGACTTTGAGAAGCTGTTTATGTGACCAGACATCATTCTCATGGGGGGCGATGTTGAAATCCCCCACCAGAATTTGCTGATCATCGCCAATAGAAAATCGTTTCGTGAAATAGGCATTCATCGTTGCAAGAAAATCAAGCTTATGGCCGAATTTCGGGTTTTCCTCGCGGTCAGCAACATCGCCGCCTGCGGGAATGTAAAAATTATGAAGTTCGAAATCAGTTTTACCGGCGACAACTTTGGTTGAGACATGTCGCGCTTCTTCGCGCGGACAAAACGCTGTGGGCAGGCGATGCAGCGGAATGCGGCTGACCGTGGCTGTGCCGTGATAGCCTTTCTGGCCCGAAACTTCGATATGCTCATACCCTGCAGCCCGAAGGGGTTCATAAGGAAAGACATGTTCTTCGCATTTAATTTCTTGAAGGCACAGAATGTCGACGTCCTGCTCTTTGAGGAAACGCAGAACTTGCTCAATGCGAAGGCGAACGGAATTAATATTCCATGTGGCGATTTTTAGATGTGTCATGCCCGACGCTTAGAGCGATTCGAGCGGGATGATAGGCCTAGCGCCGCCGCCCGCCGCCACCCACGCGCGTATTGCGCACAATAAAGAGACGCGGATTAAGCTCTTCATTATAGCGAAGGTTTGATAGCTCTACGCGTGTAGTTTGCCCAAACTCGTCGACAACGATCCATTCTCGCAGCGCAAGATTAGGTTCATTGAACACAAGTGTCATTTGTCCGGCTTGTTTGCCCTTTTTATCGGCAATCGTCACCATCGTGCGATCTTGGAATTTCTGCAAGCCTGTAACTTGCGTATCGCGGCCAAGCTGTAAGTCAGCTTTGAGGAACGCGTTGAGCGGGGTCGCAGAGAGCGGAATACGGTCTGCGGTGTTAAGTTTTGTATTTTGCTGCGTAATGAATGCGCCATCGGACACAATCAGCAGGTTTGCGGGCGGGGCATATTCAAAACGGATTTTGCCCGGGCGCTGCAGAGCAAGCGTGCCGCGCGCGCTGCCGCCATTTTGATTATACTGCACAAAGTCACCCGTCAGCGTGCCTGTGTTATTCAGCGCAAGATCCAGACGCGCCAAATCTTGTTGCACCGTCGCGGGGTGAGTAAAGGCTGGGTATTGCGCTTGGCTTGATCCTGCGGGGGCGCTTTGCGCCGCGGCAAACATTGCGCCGCCGCCCAGAATGGCTGTCATCGCTGCTGTTATCAAAATCTGTTTTTTCATAGCCTTGGCCTAACCCAAATCATGTGAATATATGCTGACACTATAAGCACGCCGCCTGAGCGCAAGCCGAATTGCATGCTCATATGCGGTTCAGCTTGATTAAATCTTTGAAAGGCGCAATGACGGGCCAAATCCACAGGAGACTATTATGCGTCCAAATGACCGCGCCCTTGATGCACTGCGCACTGCCGAAATTACACCCAATGTTTCACCTTACGCCGAGGGCTCTTGCCTGATCAAAATGGGAAACACCCATGTGCTCTGCACCGCCAGCGTTGATGAAAATGTTCCGCGCTGGATGAAGGGCAAAGGCAAGGGCTGGGTCACGGGTGAATATGGCATGCTGCCCCGCGCGACCCATTCGCGCAATTCACGCGAAGCGGCGCGCGGCAAACAAAGCGGACGCACCATTGAAATTCAGCGCCTCATTGGCCGCAGCCTTCGCGCCGTTGTTGATCTGGAAAAACTGGGCGAGCGCCAAGTTGTTCTGGATTGTGACGTCATGCAGGCTGACGGCGGGACGCGCACGGCGTCAATCACGGGGGCTTATGTCGCTCTCTCTATGGCGATGAATAAACTCGTGGAGCAGGGCCTTATTGCCGAGTCGCCAATTTTTGCGAAAATGGCCGCCGTATCCTGCGGTATCGTAGACGGCACATGCCGCCTCGATTTGGAATATGTTGAGGACAGCGCCGCGCAGGCCGATTGCAATTTCGTGCTCACAGATAAAGGCGGCATCATCGAAGTCCAAGCCACAGCCGAAGAAGAACCGTTCAGCGCCGATCAAATGGCAGAGCTAACGCGTCTGGGTATGAAAGGCGTCGCGGAATTATGCGCGCTTCAGGACAAAGCAATCAGCGCATAAATAATAGTTATTCCTCATCCTGAGGCGACGCTGAAAGCGTCGGGACTCGAAGGGCGTGGAATAATTAGGGCTCAGCATTAGGCATCCTCGTCCTTCGAGTCCCGGGCCTGTCGGCCCGCCTCAGGATGAGGATGTTTTCTGGCTTTAACCCGCTTCGCGCTTCTGGTCTGTATCCAGATCATGTTCGCGCACTTTGCGGTAGAGCGTTGAGCGTCCGATGCCGAGGCGGCGGGCGACTTCGCTCATATGGCCTGAATAGGTCTCGATGGCGAATTGAATAAGGTCGCGTTCAATCTCTTCAAGGCTACGCAAATGGCCATTGCGGTCAAGGATTTCAAACTTATCGTCATCATCTTCGGATTTTTTCTCAGATGTGATTGCTTTGGTTTCCGCGCTTGGAATAATGGGCGCAAGGCCGCTAATTTGCGGAAAATCTTCGGGCTTAAGCATATGCCCGTCGGATAAGATGACGGCGCGGAAAATGGCGTTCTCGAGTTGGCGCACATTACCGGGCCACGCAAAGCCGCGCAGCATATCCAGCGTTTCGGGCAGGGCGCCGCGAATGCTACGCTTTTCCTGCACGTTGAAACGTTTCACAAAGTGATCGAGCAAGGCCGAAATGTCTTCGCGGCGTTGACGCAGCGGCGGCACTTCGATTGGAAAGACATTTAAGCGGTAGAATAAGTCTTCGCGGAAAACGCCTTCTTTGACTTGATCGGAGAGATCGCGGTTTGTTGCGCTGATAATGCGGACGTCAACTTTGACAGGGCGCTTAGACCCGATGGGGTCAACTTCACCTTCTTGCAGAACGCGCAAAAGTTTAACCTGCATGTCGAGCGGTAATTCACCGACTTCGTCGAGGAATAATGTTCCGCCATTGGCTTCTTGGAATTTACCAAAATGCTTTGCGTTCGCGCCCGTAAAGCTACCTTTTTCATGGCCGAACAAAATACTCTCAACGAGGTTTTCAGGGATCGCGCCGCAGTTCACCGTAATAAATGCTCCGCCGGAGCGATCCGACGCGCCTTGGATAGCGCGGGCGACAACTTCTTTACCGACGCCGGACTCGCCGGTGATGAGGATTGGAATATTGGCTTTTGCGCCGCGCTCACCCATGGCGACCACGCTACGCATAGAGGGCGCGCTGCCGATGAGATCGTCAAATGTCAGCGTGTTTTGGCTGGTCTTATTCAGGCGTTTAACTTCGGTATTGAGCGTATTGATTTCCAGCGCGTTGCGGATGGACACAATCAAGCGCTCCGGGCTAGCAGGCTTGACCACAAAATCACGCGCCCCGCCTTGCATAGCGGCCACGACTGCGTCGATGCTGCCTTTGCCGGTAAGGACGATGACCGGAAGCTCCGGGCGAACCTTTTGGAGCTCGGCTAAAGTTTCCATACCGCTGCGACCTGGCATCACCAGATCGAGCATCATCACGTCGATAGATTTACCGTCCGGGCCTGTTGCGTAATCAAGCGCGGTGTCGCCATTATCGGCCTGAACGGTTTTAAATCCGCTTTTTTCGATAACAGCTTGAAGCAAGCGGCGCTGCGTGGGGTCGTCATCTACAATTAATACCGTCTTGCTCATGCGAAACCCTCACCATTTATCTTTTTATTAACCACGCTGCTCTGCTGGCGCGCGTATATCTGGGCTCTGGATAGAGGCTTGGCGTAAATATTCTCTCTAGGGACAAGGTTAACGCGGTATTATCTGCGGCGAAAATGCAAAAACTTTCGGCAAATCTTGGCGGGTCGCAATAGCCGTGCTAAGGCGCAGCAAATCAATATTTACGGAGCGGTCTCAATGGCGCAATCTGATTACACACACGGCGAAATGAACGTAAACGAGCACACCGGGACATATGGCGGTTTTGTCCAAGGTTCTATGTGGGGCGGCGGCTTAATTCTTGTTATCGTTTTAATGTCCTCGCTTATCTTTGCGGCTAAATTTGCGTTCTTGCCGTCTTTGATCGGGACATTCATTGTCGGTATTTTGTTTGGTCTTGCCCTTAAGATGAGCATGCGATGGTATGCGGTCCTTGTCGTCTTGGCGATCTTTGCGGTGATAATTGCTGCGATTGGCTCCTTACTGGGCTAAACGCGGTATAAATTACCTGATCTGCTATATTGTGGCGGATAAAATTGTGACAGTCTAAAAAAAGCGGCTCTTGGGGCCGCTTTTTTAATGGCGAAAGGCGGCGTAAAGGTCTATCGGATGTGACTAATTTATTAAGATATAGGATTCGACGTGAAAATAGCTGTCCTTAATGATCAAAACGGCGCGGAAGCCCGCGTCAGCGCCTCTCCAGATAGCGTTAAAACCTATATCGCCGGTGGCCACAGCGTTGCTGTCGTTAAAGGCGCAGGTAAAACGGCCAATTTTTCTGACGCCGATTATAAAGCCGTCGGCGCAAGCGTTGCCGCGACGAATACGGCTGCGGTTAAATCTGCTGATCTCGTTTTGTCCATTGCGGGCGGAAACGCGAAGCTTGTTGCGGGCATGAAAAAAGGCGCCGGCATTTGCGGTCTTATGAACCCGACCGACAGCCTAGCTTATGTCGATGCCTGCGCCAAAGCGGGCGTCGATGCTTTTGCGCTGGAATATATTCCGCGTATATCTCGCGCCCAAAGCATGGACGTGCTCTCCAGTCAGTCTAAC
>CALLBH010000076.1 GCA_938001945.1 uncultured Robiginitomaculum sp. | reverse complement strand
TATAGTGGGCGGCTCTGACGCCCCTGTAGAGCGCGGCGACCCGCGTATTGAATTCTACGCCGCCGTCGCGCGCAAAGACCAAAGCGGGTTCTCCGGTGAAGGATGGTATCCCGAGCAAGCCGTCTCACGCCTAAACGCGCTAAAAATGTTCACCTCATGGCCGGCCTATGCCAGCTTTCGCGAAGATAGCCTGGGCACAATTGAAGTTGGAAAAATCGCAGACTTCACAATCTTTAGCGATGACATCATGACAATTGATGAGGCAGACATTTTGACTGTTGAGCCTGTCGCAACAATCATTGACGGAAAAATTACGGGCGAGTAGTCGCCCGCTATATCAATCGCGAAAGTTCTTAAACTGCAACGGCTGATCCAGCCCCATGCCTTTCATGAAGGCCATGGCGGTTTGAAGATCGTCACGTTTCTTGCCCGAAACGCGCAGCTCCTCGCCTTGAATGGCGACCTGAACCTTTAGCTTCTCGCCTTTGATTTTCTTGACGATACTTTTCGCGAGCTCTTTATTGAGGCCTTGTTTGACCGCAATACTCTGGCGGACGCTCATGCCTGTCGCCGGCTCGACTTTTTGATAGTCCAGCATGCCTGGCTCAATGCCGCGCTTATTAAGCTGCCCGCGAATGATCTCGTGCATTTGCTTTAATTTTAACTCGTCATCAGCATGCACTGTAAGCATACCATCGGTATGTTCAAGGCGCGCGCTGGAACCTTTAAAATCGTAACGCGTGGAAATTTCACGCGTTACGTTTTGAACTGCATTATCGACCTCAGCGAGATCAACTTCGGATACAACATCAAATGACGGCATCACATAGCTCCGTGTGGTTTAAGTCTTCTGGTTTGTATATTGACGAAGCTCTTTACGCGCAACCTGCATGCGGTGAACCGCGTCAGGGCCATCCGCAAAGCGCAGCGTACGCATGCCGGCATACATCGCCGCCAGAGGCGTATCTTGGGACACGCCCAGACCGCCATGCATTTGCATCGCTTCGTCGATCACTTTGAGCGCCATATTTGGCGCAGCGACTTTGATCTGGCTGATCCATGGCGCAGCGGCGCGCTTATCGCCCTGATCCATCATCCAGGCCGCTTTCAGGCACAATAGACGCGATTGCTCAATCTCGATGCGGCACTCAGCAATAATATCGTAATTCGCGCCCAGCTTGGCCAGAGGGCGCCCAAAGGCCGTGCGGCTTAGTGAACGCTTGCACATAAGCTCTAGCGCGCGCTCAGCTTGACCGACACTACGCATACAGTGGTGAATACGGCCAGGTCCAAGACGGCCTTGCGACACTTCAAATCCTCGGCCTTCGCCGAGCAGCAAAGCACTGGCCGGCACGCGAACATTTTCAAAGCGAATATGCATATGACCATGCGGGGCGTCATCATTGCCGAACACTTCCATGGCGCGCAGGATTGTCACGCCCGGCAAGTCCGCAGGGATAGCAAACATGGAATGCTGTTCGTGACGCGGAACGTCGCCGTCACGCGGCGCTGTGCGCGCCATAAGGATATAAACAGAACAGCGCGGATCACCGGCGCCGGAGCTCCAATATTTCTCGCCATTAAAGACCCACTCATCGCCCTCTTTGACCGCAGAGAACTCAAGATTCGTCGCGTCAGAACTAGCCACTTCCGGCTCTGTCATCAAAAATGCGCTACGGATTTTACCTTCAAGCAAATCACCGAGCCATTCGTCTTTGTGCTCTTGGGCGCCGTAACGCTCGAGCACTTCCATATTCCCCGTATCGGGCGCGGAGCAGTTAAAGACTTCAGCGGCCAGTGTGCACCAGCCCATTTCTTCGGCCAGATAGGCATATTCTACCGTCGACAGGCCATAACCTTTATCGCTATCCGTTAGCCAGAAATTCCACAAGCCGCGCTCACGCGCTTTGGCCTTCAGTGTTTCGCGAATTTCAGTCTGGCGGTCGGTAAAAGCAAAACGCCCATCGGGATGCTTACCGACTTCGTGATGATATTCCACATCCAGCGGCATAATTTCATTTCGCACCATATCGCGCACAGCCTCAACCAGTGGCCTTACGCGCTCGCTCATTCCTAGGTTCATTTCAGTCATATCGAATCCTTTTAGCTGTCTTATAATTTTCCATCGGCAATGCGCGCGCGCGCGAGCTTGCCAAGCATATTGGTCATTTGGCCATAGCTCTTAAATCGCTCATTATCGGTTTGGCCGTGATAATAGCGGTAGTAAATTTGCTGTATGATGACAGCCAAACGGAAGATGCCGTAAACATAGTAATATGGAATATTACTCACATCATGGCCCGTTTTGTCCGCGTAGAATTGCGCGACATCGGCGCGGTTCATCATGCCCGGCGCGCGGCTGGGCTGACGCACCATCATCTGTATATAAGGCGGATCATTTGGCTCAATCCAATAGGCGAGCGTATTGCCCAAATCCATCAGCGGATCACCCAGCGCGCTAATTTCCCAATCCAAGATGGCCGCAATGTTATGCGGGTCATCGGCGCTTAAAATACAATTATCAATTCGAAAATCACCATGGACAATGGCGTGAGCGTTCTCTGTCTTGGGACGGTTATCATCCAGCCATTTACGGACGTCTTCAAATTTCTCGACATCATCCGTCCACGCTTTTTCATAGCGGCGGTTCCAGCCTAAAATCTGGCGTTCAATATAGCCTTCTGGTTTCCCAAAATCAGCGAGCCCAGCGGCTTTGAAATCAACCTGATGCAGTTCGACAAGCTTGGTGAAGAACTCATCACATAATTTTGCGCCATCGCTTGCGTCCCATCCCCAATCGGCGGGAATGTCATTATGCAAAAGCGGGCCTTCGACCTTATCCATGACATAAAATTCTGCGCCTATGATGGATTCATCATCGGTGTAATGCAGCACGGGCGGCACAGCAGAAAATACGGGTTTAAGGTCGCGCATGATGCGGTATTCACGCCACATATCGTGGCCGCTTTTAGGCTTGGTGCCCATAGGCGGGCGGCGCAAAACGAGTTTGCGATCAGCATAGGCCAGTTCATATGTCAGGTTCGACGCGCCGCTGGGATATTGCTTCACCACCGGATCACCGGAAAGGCCTTTAATATTCGCCTTTAGCTCGGCGTCCGCTTTGGCAACGTCAAATTCATCGCCTTTGCGAACGTCCAGCGCAGAATTTTCTCCGACTGCGCTCATTAAATCACGGCTCCGCCGTCAACGATCATGCACTGACCCGTATAATAGCTGGCCTCCTTGGAGGCTATATAAAGCACCGCGCCGACCATCTCTTCGGGCTGCGCCATGCGCTTAATCGCCAGATTCATTTTGACGTATAAATCCATTGCAGGGTTATCTTTGAGTGCGCTTGCCAGTTTTGTATCGGTAAAGCCCGGAAGTAACGCATTTACGCGCACGCCGTGTTGGCTATATTCCTTCGCTAGACCTTGGGTCATGGCAATCAGGGCTGCTTTGCTCATGCCGTAGATCACGCGAAATTCAGCGGGCTGAAGGCCGTCAATTGAGGCGACATTGACAATAGAGCCGCCGCCATTTTCCTTAAGCATTTTAAACGCACTGGTCGCGAGAAAATACGGGCCGCGCGTGTTGACCTCAATCGTCTTGTCAAAGGCCGCGGGGCTGGCTTCGTGGGCGGGACCGAAATGCGGGCTGGTCGCGCCATTATTGATAACGTGATCAAGGCGCCCGTGAGTTTTTTCGATATGAGCCAAGACGTCTTTGTGATCCGATAGCTCGCCCAAATGCAGCGTTAGCGCGCTGGCTTTGCCGCCTTTGGCGACAATATCATCAGCCACCTTCTGGCAGTCTTGAACCTTGCGCGACGTGCAAACCACATGTGCGCCGTGCTCGGCAAAGCCGTGGGCAATAGCTTCGCCAATACCGCGGCTCGCGCCGGCAATGAGGACGACTTGGTCAGTGAAATCAAAACGGGGCATAATATCTCCAGCTATAGGGGTAAGTCTTGGGGATTGATTTTGCTTTTCAGCTTCACCATCCCGTGAATATATCGGTTATAATCCATCGCCTTGCCTTTGAAATAGTCTCCCACAACGGGATGAGACAGCACAAGGAAATCATCATTTACTATGGACGCTTTCAGCGCGGCGGCGACGTCGGACGGCTCTAAATAACCATCCTTGCTTTCTTCGGCAAATTTTTGGCCCTTCGTCATATTGCTGCGGACATATTGCGGGCAAATGCAATTGGCAAAAATGCCATCTTTACGATGCGCAATAGCGATAGATTCGGCAAGTCCGACAGCCGCATGTTTGGTGACCGTGTAGCTCGCGCTACCGATTTGGCTAAGCAGTCCTGCGGCGCTGGCTGTAATCACGAAACGTCCGCCCTGCCCGCGCTCTATCCACTGCGGCACTAAGGCTCGCGCAGCATAGACGCTGCCCATGACATTGACTTGCCAGCTGGTTTCCCAGCTTTGGTTGTCGCCGCCCGCCACTTCGCCGTTTGGCCCGTCGCCAAAGCCGACGCCGGCATTGGAGATATAAATATCAATCTGGCCCAAATCGGCATTAGCCGCGTCGATAAAAGCTTTGACGCTATCTTCATTACCGACATCACAGCTATAGGCTTTAGCGCCTAAGGCCTCGGCTTCGCTTGTCGGGGCTTTCAAATCAGAGAGCGCTACAGTTGCGCCATTTTCAGAAAACATCTTGGCGATGCCAAGTCCGATTCCACCCGCTGCGCCTGTTACCGCGACAATCTTATTTGAAAACATGTATCAAGCCCTTATAGTTTCTAAAGAGAGAGCAGCGCGCTACCTATGCAACTAATTGCATAACGGGCCACCGAGGTAATGTCGATAGGGGAATTATGATCGACAATAATTTAGACGTAACCGAAGACAGGCAAGCCCGCAAAGGCTCTGCTTTACTTGCGGCGGATAATATTCCCGATGGCAATCAAAGCCTGACGTGTTTTTCCTGCCACGCGGAGATGATGGGGCTATACTGCCTGTCCTGTGGTCAAAAGAATGATAATTTTCGACGTTCGCTCTTTGGCTTAGGCTGGGAAGCGTTTACGTCCCTCTTTGCCTTTGAAAACCGTATCTGGCGGACATGGTTTTTCCTTTTTACGCGGCCAGGGAAAGTCGCGCGCGAATATTGCGATGGCCGCCGCACGCATTGGACATCGCCAGTTCGCATTTATATTTTTATGTCCATTGTTCTTTTCGGCTTTCTCAGTCTGTCGGGACGTCAGTTCATCAGCATCGAGGCCGAGCTTGTGAAAATCGAGAGCGCCGCCCAAACACAAAGCGAAATAGCGCCCGCCTATAATTTTAATACCGGGGTCAATTTTTTTGAACGTGAGAAAGATATAAAGTCTCGCGCTGCGACATTGGATGAGACTATCTTAAGAGAGAAAATCAATAGTTTTTTAGGCGGCGGTTTTGACCTCGATATCTCCGAAGATGGAACTGTGGTCACAACAGACGACCCGCAGCAAAGTCTACCGGACGACACATTCACTGTTACGGATGGCACAGGACAAACCTTATCCATCAATCAAGATGCCGTGTCAGAACGCATTGTTCAATTGATCAAAAACCCGGCCCGCGTCAACGCCGCGCTCAACAAATGGCTTCCGCGTATCATCTTTTTCATGATCCCATTTTCCATGCTCATTGGGGCTATATTTATTCGGGGTAAAAACGCTCTACTCTATGATCACATTGTCCATGCCGCATACATTCACGGCGTGACGTTCTTTCTCTTATTGATTGGCATCATTCTGTCCGGATTTATTCCCGGCAAGATACTCGCGCAGGTGATTTTTATTGGACTAATGATTTACCTTCCCCTTAGCCTCAAAAGTATGTTTGGACGGGGATGGTTCAAAACGATTTTCGCGAGTTTCAGCGTGGCGTTTCTCTATCTCTTACTCATTACCAGTTTAGTTACTGCGGTGGTCGCTGAATCCGTATTGGCCGACCTTCCTTCCACTCCAATCTAGCGGAATGCGCTTGGCTTGGGCGCGCGATCGCCGAACCACCATAGCGTTGCGGCCGTGGCCGCGAAAACTGCGGCCTCGATAATGGCGTCTTGCTGCGTCACAGCAAAAATATACGCCGTGATAAGCCACAAGAGCAGCGTCAAGGATGGCCGCACAAGACGCAATGTATTGATAACCCATTGGCTCCCCTTGCCCAGCGCAGCATCGGCTTTGATTGATGCCTCCAAACCCTGCCAACTGCCGCGCTGCGCGGTGATGGCAAGCTCCATTTCTGTTTCCTGCAAACGCGATTTCATCTGCAATTCATGCAAGGCCAATTCATGCGTCCAGCGCTTGGTTTCTTGATCAAAGCTCTGCCTGCGCTCAAAGAACGCCGCAATCCGCCCCAGCGCCGTTCCGGCAATGCCAAATAATCCGCCAGCAGCGGCGTCCAGTCCTAGTCCAAATAAGTCTGCCATAAGTCTCTCGCTTTGGGGCCGCCAAACCAATGGCGAGGCCGGCCCATATCTATATGTAAAAATGAGGTGTAAAATCCAAAGCCAGTAAAACCCGTTTGCCGCGCGGCGCTGTACAAACGGCGCGGGGAGTGACCGCGCAAACTTATGTCTGCCGCCAGTTTCAAATGCTGTGATAATGGCGCACCGCCCATGCGGGCATTATGTAGCGCGCAGCGATGGGCGGAATGGATAATTAGCGGTCGCCCTATGATGCCCCGCATCAGTTCCAGCGCGTCCATGAATTCTGGCCAATGATAGCCCTGCCCGCAATGGCGACATGCTATCTCCGCGCGGGTAAAGTGTGGCCACGGCCAATCGAGTATGTGCGATTTATTTTTCACATCAACAATATAGAGGCCGCCGCCACATCAAGGATCAATCTCTTTAAGGCGAGACTAAACTATTGATTTGCCAATAAAAAACCCCGCACAAGGCGGGGTTTAATTTTAAATTTGTCGCAAGAACTTATTTAAAGGCGCTAAGCTTGCGCGCATTCTTAGCGCAGAGATAGTAGAATGTGACGCGATCTTTGAACCGGTCTTTCTTCATCTCTTCGCAAACGCTAGCGACGTTGGCTGCGCCGGCGTCTTTGCTTTGCTCAAGCTTTTTAGCACACCAGCCTTGTACAACTGTGTCGACTTCTTTGGCGTCT
>CALLBH010000075.1 GCA_938001945.1 uncultured Robiginitomaculum sp. | reverse complement strand
GGCGGCGGCAATACGGCTGTTGAAGAAGCGCTCTTCCTAACTAATTTCGCGTCCAAAGTGACACTTGTGCATCGCCGCGACAGCTTGCGCGCAGAGAAGATTTTACAGCAGCGCCTCTTTGATAATGAAAAAGTTGAAATTCTATGGGATACGACGCTTGAAGAAATTCTGGGCGACACTGACCCCAAAGGCGTCACAGGCGTGCGCCTCAAAAGCGCAAAAACAGGCGAAGAATTTGAACGCCCAACCCATGGTGTTTTCATCGCGATTGGTCACAAACCGTCAACGGAAGTCTTTAAAGGTCACGTCGAGATGAATGAAGGCGGCTATATCACAACCGCGCCGGATAGCACCGCAACGAATATTCCGGGCGTGTTTGCTGCCGGCGATGTCTCTGATGAAGATTGGCGCCAAGCGGTTACGGCCGCGGGTTTGGGCTGCATGGGCGCGCTTCAAGCCGAACGTTATTTGACCGAAGTCGAAGCCGCCGCCAAAGCTGCTGCTGAGTAATTCACAAGGATAAACATGCCGCAGAGTTTAGATTGGGATAAGCTAAAAACCTTTCACGCAGCGGCGGAAGCCGGATCGCTGACGGGCGCGGCGGAGCGTCTAAACATTTCTCAATCTGCGGTCAGTCGCCAAATCAGCGCGCTGGAGCAAAGCCTCGCGACTCCTGTATTCCACCGCCATGCGCGCGGCCTGACGCTAACCGAGCAAGGCCGCATTCTCTACGCCGCCGCAGATGAAATGGCGCATAGGGCGGCGCTCGCCGTGGCGACAGTCAAAGATAGCCGCGACAAACCCCAAGGCACGCTCCGCGTTTCAACGCCCATTTCGCTAGGGTCAAACTGGTTATGTGCCGTCCTGCCCGAATTTCTCAAAGCTTATCCGCTCATTAATGTTGAGTTGTTCCTCGAAGATGAAGAGCATGATCTGGCGGCATTTGACGTCGATTGCGCGCTGCGCCCCTGGCCCAGCACGCAAGGCGATGTGATTGAGCGCCGCCTTGGGACCATATCGCAAAGCCTCTATGCCTCGCAAACCTATCTCGCGCAGCGCGGCGCGCCGAGCTCAATTCAGGACTTAGACAATCACGATTTGATTGCCTTTGGCGAACTTGTCCCCGGCCGTCTAAACAGTACGAATTGGGTTCTCAGCTTAGGTCAAAATGAGGGTGAAAAACCGCGCAAACCGATCCTTGCCGTCAATAATCTACATGGCATTATGCGCGCCGCCGAAGCGGGAATGGGCATTGTAGGAATTCCTGATTATATGACCGCCATGAGTCGCCGCCTAGTGCGCGTGCTGCCGCAAATCAGCGGAACGCCCTTTGATGTGTATTTTGTATATCCGACGGAGCTTCGCGGCTCGGTTCGCGCAAAAGTGTTCCGTGATTTCCTTGTTCGCGTGAGTAAAACATGGCGACAATCTCCAGTTTAGCCGCCGAGAGCTATGCGTAAATGCATAGGAGCCGTGATGTGATGGCTCTGCCCTTTTCGGTAAAAAGCTCTATTTATAATTCATCGACACACAGGACATGTCCGACGTGTTTGAACACCGCATACTTATTCCTCCCCGAATCGTATAGCGAAGACTTCGGCCCGGCTTCCAAGGAAGACCGGGCCCTTTTTTTGGCGAAATATTAACATTGTCCGCGCATAATACACTGATTGATTGAAAATCGGGGATATGGCGTGGTAGATTCAATGTATGATAAGACCCAAGCGCATGAGTTCTTGCGGATTTTAGACAAAACTCTTCCGCTTGGCGTTAGTATTATCGACAAAAATATGAATTACGAATTCATAAGCCAGCGCGTTTATGATGAACTTGGCCTAACCTCAGAGCAATTACGCGCGGGCGACCCTCTCTCGAAATGTCACGCGTTAATGGTTGAAAACGGCTTATTGACGCCGGAAATGATTGCCAAAAACAATTTAACACCCGACGAACAAAGACAACGTGTATCAACCGGCGAAGACATGGTCCCCGAGATTGTTCGCCTTGGAGACGGCGCGGCGCATCGGTTTATCCGCAAAGTTCTGCCTGATGGCCGCACAGTTTCAATTAGTGACAATGTTACAGAGCTTGTTGATCTTAATGATATGCTCGATGAAGCGATGCGTATGGGCAAAGCGGGCTTTTGGAAATTCTGCGCCGTCACGAAAAAATACGACATCAGTAAAACATTATCTGATCATTTCTCCGCAGAAACGACAGAGCGTTTTTACAAGCACGGCATATTAACACTCATTCATGCGGACGATCGCAATGCTTTCAAAGCTTCGCTGAAAACGCTTACAAAGCAGAATAACCGCGCAGAAATCACGTTGCGTACGATAGCGCATCAAGGTGAAACGCGCTGGGTAAAATTTATCTCAACTGCAAATCGTGATGTAAACGGTAAATTACTGTCCATTCGCGGCCTGATGCAAGACATCACAAAGGAGCGCAAAGTCGCCAAAGAGTTAGAGCGCGCCAAAGACGAAGCCATTGCAGCCTCTATCGCGAAATCAGAGTTCCTCGCCAATATGAGCCATGAAATCCGCACGCCGATGAATGGCGTCTTGGGAATGGCTGAACTGCTCGAGCAGACAGACATCACGGATCGGCAGCGCGATTATATCAAAGTTATCACAAATTCCAGCCAAGCGCTTCTAACCATCATCAACGATATTTTGGACTTCTCAAAAATCGAGGCTGGAGCGTTTGAGCTAGATCCATTGCCCTTTAATCTTCGCGACGCGGTCGATGACGTGATGTCGTTAATGTCGAGCAAGTCGCTCGAAAAAGGGTTGGAACTTATTGTCAATTATTCCCCTTCGGTTCCGCGTCACTTCATTGGCGACCCCGGGCGTATTCGCCAAGTCCTTACAAATTTGATGGGAAATGCGATCAAATTTACCGAAGAAGGCCATGTTCTTCTGAATGTAACCGCGGAAACAGGCCCAGATGGCATCGCCGCAATACGGGTCGAGGTCAAAGATACCGGTATTGGGATTGAATCTGAAAAATTAGAGGCGGTGTTCAACAAATTCACACAGGCCGACAACTCAACGACCCGCGTTTATGGCGGAACAGGTCTAGGCCTGTCCATTTCCAGGCGAATCGTCAATTTGATGGATGGTCAAATGTGGGTTGAATCTGTCTTTGGCGAGGGGTCAAAGTTTATCTTCGAAATGCGCCTTCCCGTTGACACAAAGGCACGAGAAGTCGTGCGTGACATTGCGCCACTCAAAGATAAGCGCGTGTTGATCGTTGATGATATTGAGATCAATCGCCAAATTCTTATGGAGCGCTGCGCCAGCTGGAACATGGCGCCCTTCTCCGTTGCCGATGGCGTCGAAGCTCTTGTCGAAATGAAACGCGCCTGCACAGATGGGCAGCCATATGATTTCGTGATCTTGGACTACCTCATGCCCGGCATGAATGGCCAAGAGCTTGCCGCTGTTATACGGTCCAATGATACAATTTCAGGCGTTCCAACCATCATGCTGTCGTCATGCGATCAGCCTGTCAGTAGCGCGGAGCTTAACACGATTGGAATTTCGCAATATTTGGTTAAACCCGTGCGCGAGCAACGTTTGCTTGAGGCTATGTGCCAAGGACTGGCATCGGAAGAAGAGCCAGAGAAAGACGATACTGATATCCCCATATTAAACCCCAATATCGGGCAGAGCATCGAAATTGCTCAAACAACCCCAGTGGAAATTTCCAGCACGCTTCAAGAAATAGATACCGTCTTACAAAGCGTTGCAACGCCAGAACCTGTTCAAGCCATTGCCAGCGCGGATGCAAGACAGGCTGTCATGCCAAGCTCTGCCTCTACCCCAGCGGCGCAGTCCGCTGAAATCGCGCCAGCTGAGGTCTCAAATAATATCAAAATCTTAGTTGCTGAGGATTTCCCGCTAAACCAAGACGTTGTGCGATTGATGCTTCAAGACACAGTTTACGACCCAGTATTTGGCAATAATGGCCAAGAAGCTGTCGGCCTGTTCAAAGAAACACCTGAGGCATTCCAAGCCATTTTGATGGATATTTCGATGCCCGTTATGGATGGTTATGAAGCTGCGGAAACAATCCACGCCTATCAAAAATTAACGGGACAAAGTCCTATTCCGATTATCGCGCTTACAGGTCACGCCCTAAAGCATGATCGCGAAAAATGCCTCGACGCGTCAATGTGTGATTATCTGACAAAGCCAGTTAAGCAAAATATGCTTATTAATACGCTTAATCGCTGGGTGCTTGGAACTGCGGATCAAGCCAAACGCGCCTAACCGCTTTCTAAAAACCATAAACGCCTGTTGAATTTATGTGCAGTGCGCCTTTTAATGCTCGCTAAATTGCGAGTCGATGAGAGGGTTTGTGCGGCGCATTATACATCTATGGATAGGTTTTACATTTGCATTCGCTATGGCGAGCTACGGCTTTGCCCAAACGCCCTTATCCTTGGATGATGCTGCGCAAGAATTCATTGCAAACCTAGAAGGCAGTCCTAGGCTGATTAACGCACCGGCGCCTACGCAATGGACAATTAATGGCACGCAACGCGAGATTGTCGGCGTAAGCAGCGCCGCATTACCGGGCAACAGAGGCCTGCGCGTAAAAATTACGCAGCAAGGCGAAAACGGATATGACGTCACAGCCGCTATGCCGATTACGCGCGCCATAAAGACGGGTGATGTTTTGCTTGTGGCGTATTATGCACGCGGCGAACAGGCCTTTAACGAAGCCAATACGGCCATGATTACCTCCAGCCAGATCGAGCTGACCCGCGCGCCTTATACAGCCGCGGGCCGCAGCGCAGCGCGTTTAAAGTCCCAGTGGACAATTTACTATCTTAGCGGCAAAGCCACGCGCGATTATGATGTTGGTGACGCGCAAGTTAGTTTGCATCTCGCAGGTTCTCGCCAAACCATCGATTTAGGGCCAGCCTTTATATTCAATTTCGGCCCCGATATGGACATCAATGACCTTCCGCGAGATCGCCTTTCATATGCAGGCCGCGCCGCAGATGCGCCGTGGCGCGCAGAGGCCGCCAAGCGGATTGAACAACATCGCAAAGGCGATTTGACCATTCATATCGTTGATGAACGCGGTGTGCCTGTCTCAGGCGCCAAAATTGATCTTTCAATGCGTAAACATGCCTATGGCTTTGGGACATTTACCAATCATGATTTTGTCAAAGCCGATGGCAGCAAAGACGAAACGACCCATACGCAGTTTGGGAAATTATTTAACATGGCCACCGCGCCCGTTTATTGGGCCGATTGGGGGTGGCAAAACCCTGACATCCAGGCCGATTACAAAGCGACGGGCCAATATCTTAGCGCGCAGAACATTCCATGGCGCGCCCATACGATTATGTGGCCGGGCGAGCGTTACATGCCTAAAGCCTTACTTGATTTGGGTGATGATCCTCAAAAACAGCGCGAATGGGTGCTCGCTCACGTTCGCGAGGTAATGACATATTTAGAGCCGCTAGACCCTGTCGTGATTGACTTAACGAATGAGCCGCGCGTCAATCAGTATTTCATTGAGAACAACAACCCAGAACTTGTCGCAGACGCCTTTAAACTGGCCCATTCAATAGCCCCAGACATCCCGCTTTTCATCAATGACTATGCCATACTCAATGGCGGGGGCGTCAATACAGGTAATATCGAGTTTTATAAAAACTGGCTTACGGATATGCAAAACAAAGACGTTCCTGTGGGCGGTATTGGCTTTCAGGCCCATTTCTCAGCAGATCTGACCGCGCCGCAGCGCGTTTACGATATAATAGACGAATTTGACAAATTTGGCCTGCCTATTCACATCACAGAATTTGATATTGAAACACTCGATGAACAGGCGCAGGCGGATTATACGCGCGATTTCCTGACAATTGTCTTCTCACATCCACGCACCGAAGCCTTCATCATATGGGGCTTCTGGGAAGGCGATCATTGGAAACCTGACGCTGCCATGTTTCGCAAAGATTGGAGCGCGAAACCCAATGCCAAAGCATGGCGCGAGACGGTTTACGGGACGTTCTGGACGAATGAGACAGTAACGAGCGCGGCCACGGGCCAAGCAGCTCTGCGCGGGTTTTATGGGGACTATGACGTAACGGTGACCCACGGCGAAAAAACGAAAACCCTTCAAATGACACTCTCAAAGGCTGGTGATAATCGCCTGACCGTCGTCCTAGACTAGGCCATCGCAAAATACGGCAAGCCGCCTCATGGCCTCATCGAGCTCGCTTTGCGAGGAAGCATATGACATGCGCACATGGCCTGGCGCGTGAAATGCACTGCCAGGAACTAGCGCGACATTTGCTTCATCCAGCAGCGCGTCACAGAATGAGAGGTCATCGGCAATCGCTTTTCTGCCAGCGCTATTCTTACCGATTGCCGCCTCGCAATTAGCGAAAACATAAAAGGCTCCGCTCGGAATATCGCAAGACAATTCAGCTATGTCATTCACCGCTTTGGCGACGCTATCTCTGCGCGCGCGAAAGCTCTCACGGCGCTCAATCAGATAATCCTGCGGCCCTGCAATAGCCGCAATACTGGCCCACTGACTTATAGAACAAGCGTTAGATGTGGTCTGTGACATGACCTTTGACATGGCCTTAATTAG
>CALLBH010000074.1 GCA_938001945.1 uncultured Robiginitomaculum sp. | reverse complement strand
GCGGGGTCATAGGCCCAAACCCGTTTAACGTAGGCCGTAACCCTACATCGCCCGAATCCAACACCGTCTCTTGGCGATAGAGAAACGTCTCGCTCGTCCCGACCAAAAGAACAGTTTGAACTATAGGCGGGAATGGGAAGGGAGGGATGTATTTTTCATTTATCCATTCAGCTCATTGAAAAGATGCGTTTATTTACGGAGCAATTGAAGGATAAACTCACTCAACCCCATCATCCCGCCGGAGGACGGGATGATGGGCGGGGAGAGGGTATTTGTATGTCTAATGACATATCTTATAATTTTTCTGGATGAACCCAAATGCCGTGCTAACATTGCTTAAAAGGGGGAGTTATGACGGAATCGCAGGCGCACAAGCTGTATTGGAGAGCGGTATTGCGGCTAACCGCTGTGCTCCTCGTGATTTGGTTCGCCGTATCGTTCGGGGCGGGCATCCTCTTTCGCGATTTTCTGGATAAATTCTCGATTGGCGGCGCGCCGCTGGGCTTTTGGATGGCGCAAAATGGCGCGATCTATGTCTTCGTCATTCTGATCATTGTCTACTGTATCCGTATGAATGCGCTGGAGCGCAAATACGGTATCAAAGGATAGGGTAATGGATCAGACCTTTTGGACCTATTTTTTCGTTATCACGACATTCTCGCTCTACATTGCGATTGCTATTCGCTCGATGGCGAAAAGCACGAATGATTTTTACGTGGCGGGGCACGATGTTCACCCCACCATAAATGGTATGGCCACCGCCGCCGATTGGATGAGCGCGGCGAGCTTTTTATCTATGGCGGGGCTTATCGCCTTTATGGGCTATGGCGGCAGTGTCTATTTGATGGGTTGGACGGGCGGATACGTTCTGCTGGCTTTGCTGCTCGCGCCTTATTTGCGTGAATTTGGGAAGTTCACAGTTCCGGATTTTGTCGGCGATCGTTATTATTCCAAAGCCGCGCGGGTCATTGCCGTGGTCTGCGCGCTATTTGTGTCCTTCACCTATATAGCAGGGCAAATGAAAGGCGTTGGCGTTGCCTTTGCGGGGTTCCTCGGCGTCGATTTTAATGTCGGTATCGCTATCGGAAGCGCGGTTGTCTTTGTCTATGCCGTGCTCGGCGGCATGAAGGGCATTACCTATACGCAAGTCGCGCAATATGTTGTGCTGATTTTCGCCTATACCGTGCCCGCAATATTTATCAGCCTGATCATCACAGGTCACGCCATTCCGCAGCTCGGATTTGTCGGTAACGCCGCGGGGACGGATGTGTCTATGCTTTCGACGCTGAACGGCGTGGTGACCGATTTAGGCTTCACAGAATATACCTCGACGACCAAAGCCAAGATTGATGTGTTCTGTATTACCGCCGCGCTGATGTTTGGCACGGCGGGATTGCCGCATGTCATCATCCGATTTTTCACGGTGAAATCCGCCCGGGCTGCGCGTAAATCTGCGGGCTGGGCGCTGGTCTTTATTGCGGTGCTTTACACAGTCGCGCCCGCCGTCGGGGCCTTTGCGCGGCTTAACTTTATCGATACGGTCAATGAGGCGACTTATATTCAAGACGCCGAAGATTACGAAACCCGCGCCGCAGAGATTATCGCGCAGGGCGGCAAGCCTGTTCCCGCATGGTATAAAGATTGGGAGAAAACCGATCTGGTCAAATTTGACGACAAGAACGGCGATGGCATTATGCAATATCGCGGGCCGAATGCGCCCGATGGTTTGGCCAATGAGGTCGATCCAAATCGCGATATTTTTGTACTCGCCAATCCACAAATCGCGCAGCTTCCGCCATGGGTCATCGGACTTGTCGTGGCGGGCGGGCTCGCGGCGGCGCTCTCGACGGCGGCGGGGCTGTTGATGGTGATTAGCGCGGCGGTCAGTCATGATCTTTTGAAACGCACCTTCACGCCGGATATGAGCGAAAAACAAGAAATGCGCGCCGCGCGGATATCTGCGGCGGTGGCTGTCATTCTGGCGGGATTGATTGGAGCGTTCGCCTCGCAGCTCCCCTTTGTGGCGCAGGTCGTGGCTTTTGCCTTCGGGCTCGCGGCGGCGTCGTTGTTTCCGGTTATATTCCTCGGTATATTCTGGAAACGGATGAACCGTGAAGGCGCGATTTGCGCCATGCTAACGGGGCTAATTACAACATTTAGCTACATCTATTATTTTAAATTCATCAATACAGATTCTGCGGGCTGGTGGTTTGGGATTTCACCAGAGGGCATTGGGTTTGCTTTTATGTGGTTTGCGCTATTGATTGGGATTGTCGTGTCACTGCTAACGCCCGCGCCGCCGAAACATATTCAGCAATTGGTTGAGGATATCCGCATCCCGGGGCAGGCGAGTAAGGTTAAGGCTTAAGCCCAGCGCGCACGGCGTCGATGCGGGCATTGAGTATAGCCGTCATCTTTGCGTCGGGCGTGCCGTCGACTTTATAGGCGGCGATAGCGTCGAGTTGCCGCGCGCTGATTTCGGCGTAAAGGGATTGGCCTTTATCGGTCAAAAAGAGCGACGCTTTGCGTTTGTCGGAGGGATCGATTTCTTTGCGAACATGCGCCGTCTCCAGCAGGGATTTTACGGCGCGGCTGACAATGCCTTTATCCATCGGCGTTACGGCCACGACCTGCGCGCTGCTGCGGCCGGGCGTGTCGCCGATTGCGGCAAGGACGCGCCATTGGGATAGGTTGAGTTCACCTTGGGCTTTGAGGATGCGGAGGGTATGACGCGAGATCAGATCGCCCAGCACAACGGCTTGATAGGGCCAGAAATTATCAAGTTTTACGCCATCGGTCATATTGGCTCTATGTCCTTTTTTAGTTGCTATTGCAACCATTATAGATTACGCAGAGAGAAATAGTTGCAATAACAACAATATTTAGGGCGATTTAGGAGACAGACATGGCTGATTTATTTGAAAACCCCGCAGGGCTGGACGGCTTTGAATTTATCGAATTTAGCGCGCCGACCAAAGGCGTCTTGGAGCCAGTGTTTGAAGTCATGGGATTTGAGAAGGTCGCCAAACATCGCTCCAAAGATGTTGAGTTATGGCGTCAGGGCAATATCAATCTGATTACCAACTACGAACCGGGTAGCCCGGCCTTTTTCTTTGCCCGTGAACATGGTCCGTCTGCCTGCGGCATGGGCTTTCGCGTGAAAGATGCGCGCAAAGCCTATGACCATTTAATCGGGCAGGGCGCAGAGCCCGTTGAGATGAAAACCGGCCCGATGGAGCTTCATATTCCGGGCATTCGCGGCATCGGTAACTCCATCATCTATTTGATTGACCGCTATGCCGATGAAGGCGAGAAAGCGCTATCCATTTATGATATTGATTTTGAATATTTCGAAGGCGTAGAGCGCCACCCCGAAGGCTGCGGTTTTGATGTCATCGATCATCTAACGCATAATGTTTATGGCGGGCGCATGGCTTATTGGGCTGATTATTACGAGAAGCTGTTTAACTTCCAAGAGATCCGCTATTTCGATATTAAAGGCGAATATACGGGCCTGACGTCCAAAGCACTAACGGCGCCGGATGGTAAAATCCGCATCCCGCTGAATGAAGAAGGCAAATCCGGCGGCGGCCAGATCGAAGAATTCCTGCGCGAATTTAACGGCGAAGGCATTCAGCATATTGCCCTGATTTGTGATGATCTGTACGCGGCGTGGGATAAGTTAAAAGCGCGCGGCGTTCCCTTTATGACGGCCCCGCCCAAGACATATTACGATATGTTGGATGAGCGTTTGCCCGGGCACGGCCAAGACAGCGAAGGCCTAGAGGCGCGCGGGTTGTTGCTTGATGGGACAACCGAAGGCGGAAGTCCGCGCTTGCTCTTGCAGATTTTCGCGCAGCCCCAAGTCGGCCCTGTCTTTTTTGAATTTATTCAGCGCGTCGG
>CALLBH010000073.1 GCA_938001945.1 uncultured Robiginitomaculum sp. | reverse complement strand
CTGGCGATAACCTCTGGGTCTTTGGACAGGGCCGCGATTAAATAAGGTCCGCCGAGTAAAATGAGCGCGCCGAAAAATAGCGCAAAGCCGAATGAGAAATAGCTGGTCAGTTTGACCGCGCGGTCGAAAGGCTCGCGCTGCTGTGCTCCGAAGGCTTTGCCGACAGCCGCCTCGGCGGTATGGGCGAAACCATCCAAAACCAATGCGGTGAGCGTGATAAATTGCAGCAAGATATGATTGCCCGCGAGGAAGACTTCGCCCTGTCCGGCGGCGGCATTGCCAAAGAAATTAAACCCAAAAGTTAACGTCAATGTGCGGATGAAAATATTGCCATTTGATATGCCCAGACGTTTTATATCATTCGGGTTAAATAAGACCGGCTTGGATAGGGCGCTGGGCCGCAGACCGCCGCGCGCTTTTATCTCTCGCCACGCAAAGTAAATCGCGGCGCCGAGGCCGCACCACTCCGCAATTGCGCTCCCGATACCTACGCCCCACAGGCCCCAACCGAGTGTAATCACAAAGATTGGCGACAGTATAATATTGACCCAGTTTAAAACGATGGCCGCCTGTAAGGCGCGCTGGCTGCGGCTGATTCCGACAAACCACCCCATAAGGGCAATCGTGCCCAGCGCAGCGGGAAGCCCCCACAGGCGCGCGCTGATATATAGCGCGGCGTTTTGCTCTATGCCCGCATCAGCGGTGTAGATTTGAAATGCACCTGCCAGCAACGGGATTTGGAACAATAGGACTAAGGCCCCGATCAAAACGCCAATTGGTACAGCGCGAATGGCATGGGCTTGCACAGCGGTTTCGTCATTTTGTCCATCGGATTGCGCGGCAAGGCCTGCTGTGCTCATGCGCAGAAATCCAAAGCCCCAATAGACAATACCGTAAATCACTGCGCCCAGCCCGATGCCCGCAAGCGCCGATGTGCCGACATATCGTCCAATTATGAGCGTATCGACAAAACCCACAATCGGTCCTGCCGCATTGGCCAGCATCACAGGCCAGCTTTGTGCAAAGACCGCGCGTGGTGTTAATGGGCTAGCCATTATTAGATTGGCGCGGGGCCATGAAGTGACCGTGGAGCATTGAAATCGGCTCGTTGAAACTCTCTTGCCAGGCGCGCACGCGTACATTTGCAACGCGCTTCCCTTCGCGGGCCACTAGCGCCCGGGCATAAGTATCCATCGGTTTCCCGCGGCGCAGATAATCAATATTCACGCCAACAGGCTTAGGCAGTTTTGTATGTCCGCCTTGAAGGGCGAGCTGCGTAATCGCGGTGAGTTCCATAAAGGCGGAGACGGCCCCGCCGTGTAATGCGGGCAGAACGGGATTGCCGATCACCTCTTGGGCATAGGGCATAATCAGGGTCAGCTCATGGCCCATCAAAAGCGGCTTCACGCCGATTAATTTTGCGTAGGGCATGCGGCCCAAAACAGATTTGACTTGGGCCTCGGTGAATTTTGATACGGTCATGACTAAGCCCTCGCCGTTCCGCCGCGCGCATCGGCGATATTCTCGGCAGCTTTTTTGCGGTCCGCCATGTGGTCCTCAGAGCCGGATTTGATTTGCATAAATATGGCCTGCGCGCTGGCGACCGGGTCTTCGCTGTCTCCGTCATGAGCGATGGCGCGCACAAAAGCGACATCGCGCGTGGCTTTGTAACAATGGGCTTCGGCGATGATGGTTTCGCCCGGCGTCGCGGCGCGCATATAATCAATGCGCAAATCCAGCGTCGCCAGCGCGTCGAGTTTTTCCAGCGCCGCGAGAGCAGCCAGCCCGCAGGCTTGATCGAGCAAGGCTGTTACCGCGCCGCCAAACATAACGCGCGTCTCAGAGTCGCCGATTAATTTGGCATTATACGGGAGGCTAATTGTGGCGCGTCCAATATCGACGGCGACGAATTTTAGGCCCAGCGCCGCGCCATGGGGCGTGCCCTCGGTGAACATGGGCGCAATGGTCCACAATTTCTCGCGGCGCTCTGCAATATCGAATTTGGGTGAGTCGGTCATGACTCTGCTCTACTGCGCAATGGCAAAAATGCAAAGCGCTCTATGAGAGCTGCAATGCCGCAAGCTGTGCGTAAAGTCCGCCGGCCGCAATCAGGCTATCATGCGTCCCGCGCTCGGCGATGCGGCCATTATCTAACACGATAATTTGATCTGCGCCGCGCACGGTGGACAAGCGATGGGCAATGACAAAACTTGTGCGTCCCTTGGACAGGCGCTCCAGCGCCTCTTGGATTTGGGCCTCGCTTTGCGCGTCCAGCGCGCTTGTGGCCTCGTCCAGTAGAAGGATAGGCGCATCGCGCAGTATCGCGCGGGCGATGGCAATGCGCTGTCGCTGACCTCCGGATAGGCGCGCGCCGCCCGGACCGACTTTGGTGTGATAGCCTTGGGGCAAAGCCGTAATGAAGTCATGCGCCGCGGCTTGCTTGGCGGCGGCGGCAATCTCGTCTTCACTCGCGCCTTTGCGGCCAAAGCCAATATTGGCGGCAACGGTGTCATCAAATAAGGTCACGTCTTGGGACACCAGCGCCATATTTTCGCGCAAGCTGCTTAGCGTCACGCCGCGAATGTTTTGACCATCAACAGCGATTTCTCCGCTTGCGGCATCAAAGAGGCGCGGGAGCAAATTCAGCAGCGTTGATTTCCCGCCGCCCGACGGCCCGACAAAGGCAATCGTCTGCCCGCCTTTGGCCGATAGGGAAATATCAGACAAAGCAGGGCCATCGCCATTTTCATAGGCAAAACCGACATCAGTAAATTCGACATTGCCTTTGGACACATTAAGTGCTGCGGCATTCGGCGCGTCAATAATTGTCGGTTTTTGGTCAATGAGTTCGAAGATACGCGACAGTGCGGCAAGGCCTTCTTGAATGACATTATTAAGCGTTCCAAGGGCGCGCAGTTTTGGCGTGAGGACGACAAGACCGGCCAGAATTGAGGCCACGCCATACCCATCAATTGCGCCAGAAGCCACACGCCACGTTCCCGCAATAATGACACTGACAATGGCAATACCGCCAATCACTTCCATCATAGGATCTACGCGAGCTTGGTTCGTCACGAGTTTTAAATAGAGACGAAAGCGCTCCGTAAAACTCTTTTCCAAACGGGTGTCTTGGTCGTCTTCAAGGCCATATGTTTTCACGAGCCGCGCGCCGCCAAAGCTTTCTGATAATTGCTCTGTGATTGTTCCGACCTGACTTTGAGCGTCGGTAGAATTGCCGCGTAGCGTTCGGCTGAGCGTAACAAGGGGCAAGATGATGACAATTAATATTCCTAAAATCAGGATGGTTAAAAGCCAGTCCGTGTAGAGCATGACGGCTAGCACCCCGATAACCGTAAAAACATCACGGCCTAAATTTGTAATCGTGCGAAGCAGCGCGCCGGTTAAAATCGTGACATCATTGATAAATCGGGAGACTAACCCGCCGCTACCCTCACGGGTAAATAGGGCGTAGTCCGCGCGCTGGGCAGAGCTGAACATATCAATTTGCAAATCGCGTATCGTCGAGAGCGCGACTTTATTCGTTAGAATGGCTTGCACAAACATCGCTATGGCGGCGGTCACAGTCAGGCCGATAACAAGCGGCGCGACTTTAACCGCAACGGAGAGTGTTTTATCCTCTGCGCTACCGGGCGCGCCAAGGGCTTTGAGAAATTCGCCGACTTGAGAGATGAGATAGACATAAGCAGCCTGCGTTGCCGCCAATATAAACATAAAGAAAACCGCCAGCAACAATGTCCCAATATGTTTGCTGACATAGCCGCGCCAAAGCCGCGCAATCATGGCGCGGTCTTGGCCTCTGACTTTGGTGGGGGCAGGGTCGCTCATTAGAGCATAGGGCGGTTGGCCTTAGCCAATCACGCCGTCGCTGTCCGGATCGATAAGCTCATGGGCGTGGAGCACGAAGAACCGCATATGGGCGTTATCGACTGTGCGCTGCGCGGCGCTGCGCCATGCATCGCAAGCTTCGGCAAAATTTGGGTATGCGCCGACAAATTCAACATCTTTGAGGTTGCGAAATTCTGTTTTCATCGGGTCAACAAGTTCGCCGCCAATGACAAGATGCAGGAGTTGCATAGGTGTTTCTTTATCGCTCATATTTGCCTCGGTCTAAGATGTTAGTCGCGCGGGCTAGGGGGTGCCGTATTGCTCGCGCCTGATTTCACTTGCTGTAATAGCTTAGGATGCAGCGCCGTGCCAGCGCAAATCACGCCTGAATTCGTTGTGCTGCTGCGATTATATAATAGCGCCTGGCCGTCTATATCGGTAATCACAGCGCCCGCTTCGCGCGCAATAATTTCAGCCGCCGCGAGATCCCAATCGGATTTGGGCGTAAAGGCAACTGTTGCGTCGGCCTGTCCCGCAGCGACGAGCGCGATGCGATACGCCATAGAATTGCGCGCTTCGCAGACCATGGTCGGCCATTTCTTGGCAATGAATTTAAAATCATAGCCAATCATTTTGCAGCCCGCGATACCGACGCAATCGCTGGCGGTGATCGGCTTTCCATTATATTTAGCCCCGCCGCCGACATAGGCTTCAAACAGCTCTTCGGTGAGCGGATTATAGAGCGCGCCCGCGACGGGGCCGTCTTTGGTGATGACTGCGAGCGAGACAACAAAGTGTGGTTTGCGTTTGATAAAGGCGCGTGTGCCATCAATCGGGTCAACGACAAAGACGCGATCAGCGGTGCGGCGCGAGCCGTCATCTTTGGTTTCCTCAGAAAGCCAGCCATAGCCGGGACGGGCGTTCATCAACTCTGTGAGCAGGTATGAATTCACCGCAATATCGGCGTCCGTGACGGGCGAATTATTGCTTTTATTCCAAATCTGGGACTCGTTTAAATCGTAATGGGTCTTGGCGATTTTTCCGGCCTTGATGACCATATCCACCAAAAGCTCGCAATCATTACGGTCGATCTCGGCCATATTATCCGCCTGCTACAGTCATGGGGCCAAGAAGCAGGCTTGGCGTTGATGTGGCGGATTCGATTTTTAAGTCACTAGCGGGCTCAAGACGCTTGAATATCTCAATTAGGTTTCCGGCCACGGTGATTTCGCGAACGGGCGTTGTTCGCGCTCCGCCTTCGATTTTATAACCCGAAACCCCGACGCTGTAATCGCCTGTATTGCTATTGAGCGATGGGCCAAACATTTCGGTTATCAGGAGGCCATCACCAATATCGGCCATAATCTGCTCTACGCTGCGCGCCCCCGCTGCCATGGTCAGGTTGGTACTCGCGACAGCAGGCGGGCTGCTGATATTGCGATAGGCGTGACCCGTAGAGGGCAGGCCAAGTTGCAAGCCTGATGAGGTGTTCAGAAGCCATGTTGTCAGCACGCCATCATCAATGATGTTATAGGCTTTGCCCGGTAAGCCTTCGCCGTCAAAAGGCCGCGACCCGCGTCCGCGTTTCACAAAGGGATTGTCCGTGACTGTAATACCGGAGGTAAAGACAGCCTGCCCTAATTTCTCACGCAAAAACGATGTTCCGCGCGTAATGGCCGGACCGCTAATTGCGCCGGATAAGGCCGAGAGCATAGAGCCCGCAATGCGGCGATCAAACATGACGTTAAATGTGCCGGACGGAACCTGCGCGCCGCCGAGGCGCGCCGTGACGCGCTGGCCCGCTTTGGCGCCGATCTCAGTTGCGCTGCGTAGCTGTGATAAATGCCGCGCGCTGCTCATATCATAATCACGCTCCATGCCATTATCATCACTGGCAATCGCGGCGACGCTGCGGCCAAAACGGCTAGCGCGATAGCCCGCGCCAAATCCATCAGAGCTACAATAATACATGGCCGACTGACTGCTGGAGGCCGACGCGCCCTCGGCTTGCTGTACATTTTTCACGGCCATGGCAGCCGCTTCGATTTCGCGGGCTGTGTCTGTAATGGCGTTAATGTCGGTCTCAGAGGTGTCAAATAGATCAAGGTCTGGAATAGATGTCGCCAGCAGAGCCGTATCGGGCAGGGCGGAATAGGGATCCTCGGGCGCAAGTTTGGCCATGGCCACAGCGCGCTGTGCCAGCAGTTCTAATGAGGCGCGCGAGGCATCGGATGAGGACACGCAAGACATGCGTTTTCCAACCATGACGCGCAGGCCAATATCGCGGCCTTCGCTGCTATCGACGTCTTCGATTTTGCCCTCTTTGACGGACACAGAGAGTGAGCGGCCATGGGTCGCAATGGCGTCAGCGCTGGTCGCGCCTGCCGCTTTGGCAAAACGGATCAGGGCGTCCAGATCGGTTTTTAGTTTTTCAGGAGACGGGGCGTCATGCGGGTGTTTTTGGCTCATGAAGGGGCCATAGCCCGCGCGGCTTATGCGGGCAAGTTGCCACCCGCTGTTACAGCTAAAAATAGCAGGTAAAGCGCCGTGCCGAGAATGGCGAGCATATTCATCATCATGCCGATGGGGCGCGCTTTGCCTGCATTATGTTTTCCGCCCATGCCAATCAGGTGACAAATACGGCCCACCAAAAGAAGCGCGCCAAATGCGTGCAGGGCATAATCATGCCCGCCAAGCCAAGCCAACAATGCGAGTCCAACTAATGGGATCGGAAGCATTTCGACAAAATTTCCGTGGGCGCGAATGCGCGCGTGCAAATCAGGATGTCCACCGTCACCTAATGAGACTTTGCGCTTCTGACGCACCAATCCGACGCGCATTGTCATGTAGATTTGCATCAGCAAAATAAGCGCAGTCCAAAATCCAACAATCGAAAGTCCTGTCATAATATTCCCCTAATTATTACCTGCGGGCATAGCCTGCGCTTGTTTGATGGCTTGCAAATGCGC
>CALLBH010000072.1 GCA_938001945.1 uncultured Robiginitomaculum sp. | reverse complement strand
GACCATAATCGGCCGCCCGCGCATCGAGCCGGAATTATCAATCACGATCGACACAACAGTGTCGCGAAAATCGGTTTCTTTTTCTTCTTTAAAGGAGAGCGGCTGCATGGGGTCCGTGACCACGCGCGTCAGGCGCGCCGTATCCAGCATGCCTTCCTCTAAATCAAAGGTCCAGCTACGCTGCTGCTGCGCGAGGAGGCGGCGTTGCAGGCGATTGGCCAGCCGTGAAATCACGCTAGACAGCCCCGCCATATGGCCGTCCAGATATCCGCGCAGACGGGTTAGCTCTTCATTATCGCATAAATCTTCGGCTTTAATGGTCTCGTCAAATTTGGTGGTATAGACGCCGTATTCGGGGCCGGAATTTTGACGCGCGCCGCGCTGGGGCGGGGTGGTCGAGGCGGCCTCTTCACTGGAATCGTCGCTATCGCCGTCAATCATATCGGCGTCAATTTCATCCGTTTGATCATCGCCCGCTTCGTCTTGACTGTCGGCTTCGGCGACCTCCATCTGGCCGGGCGTATCTTGCTCTTCCTGTTCGTCTTGGGCGTTAGGGTTCTGGTCTTCCTGCTCGGAGCTTTCCTCTTCGGCTTCGTCCGCCTCTTCGGGCTCGGCTAAATCATCGCCATAAGATAGGTCGGTAATAAATTCGCGGGCAAGCTTTGCAAAGTCTTCAGTATTTTCCAGATCGCTCGATAATTTGGCCAGCGTATCGCCGCCCGCCGCCGTAATGTGGTCGCGCCACACATCCATAATACCTGCGGTTCCGTCCGGCAATTTACGCCCCGAAAACACTTCGCGCGCGAGCAGGCCTACGGCTTCATGGATCGGGAAGTCGTCTTTTTCCAGCCCGCCTTTATGAAACCCTTTGCGGCGTGCGCGCGCATCATTTGCGGCGTGTAAATTATCCGACACCCCAGCGAGCGACCGCGCGCCAATGCTCTCCACGCGGGCCTGCTCTAGCGCTTCATAGATCGCGCGCGGCGTGCCGTGCTTGGGCTGACTTGCTGCAAAGGTCTCTGCGTCATGAAAGGCAAGGCGCAGCGCAAGGGCGTCCGCTTCCCCGCGCGCCTTAGCTAGCGCGCCGTCCGTAGGCTTTGACGGCGGGTTAGGGAGGCTCATTTGACCGCGCGTAATCCCCGCAATCTCTCCGCCAAAACTGACCTCAAGCTCTTTGTCCCCCGACAAGGCCTTCGCCGTATAAGCCAGCGCGCGTTTGAGCGTTTCTTTTGGGGTTTCGTTGGACATTAAGTTTTTCCGAAAACAACTCTAAACTGTTTTCTTATTGACAAGTGGGGCAAAAAAAATCGAACACTAAATAGAACAAGATATTTATCTGGGGGGATTATGTCAGAACCATTCAAAGGCGGTCAAGCCGCAACACTGTTTCCGATGATGGCAAATGGTCTCGAAGATCGTGCAACATGCATCTTTTTCTCGGTTATTGACCTTGTCTATCCTTTCCGCGATGCCCTTCTTAATACGATTGGTCAAAAGGCCTATAAGAGTGGAGATGATTATTCCTGTCTATTGCGACCCTCTATTGGCGGGCGGATTACAGATAAGGACATCCCTGATGCTGTCATATCCCTAAATCAAAAAATATCATGGACAGCCTTGGTCGAAGTTAAAATCGGAACCAGTGATTTGAACCAAGCTCAGTTAAGTCGATATTTAAACAGAGCGATGTCTGAGCGCGTCGATGCGCTGATCACAATTTCAAATGAAATGTGCACGGCGCCGTCCCATCCGCCTCTACGTCTGAAACCCGCCGAGAAGAGATTACGCAAGATTGCTCATTATCACTGGTCTTGGCGTTACATAAAATTTCAAGCTCAACTTGTTCTTAAAAGTGCAGATTTAAGCGTTCTTGAGGCAAAGGTTTTAAGTCAATTTATTGATTTTTTGAATCATGAGAAATCAGGCATTCATGGTTATAACTCCATGCCAAAATGCTGGTCGGATTTTGTGGATGTATTAAGGGACGGCGGTAGACCTAAAGCGGATGATGTCGATGATGTTATTTCAGGGTGGTTCCAGGAGACGGCCGATATTTCTCTAATTTTGTCTGAATTCTTTGACGAAACCATTGAAGAAGTGAGTAATGCAAAGACATTAGAACTTAAAAAAGACGTTGCCGAGAATTTGCTCAAAGATAGCGGCGACCTTCAGGCGCGTTACAAAATATCTGCGGGTAGGTATATAAATGTTTTGTTGGATGTGGATAGCCGCTGCGTGAAATTTGAAACATCGCACGCGCCAACAGACAAAGTTAAAACGCCTTACAAACAGATTGAGCGGTTCTTGAATACATATCGCGACGTTGCGACGGAAGACGAGTGGGGTGACCATTCTGATGTGCGGTTATTTGCAAGATGGAGTCGGTATCGGGACATGACAGATGCCCGAATGTCGGACGCAATGATTGACGCAATTGAAGACACATTAAAAGACTCAAAACTTATTCATCCAAAGAGCGACAATCTGTCTGAAATAGTTATTCAGTACACCCCTTCCGGCGCAGCGAAGAGTTTTCGGAGTCGTAAGAAAATGATTGAGTTTCTTGAAGACGAATTACTATTCTTCGCTGAAACTTACGTGCAGCAATAAATTTATATTTTTAGTCCCGCTCATCCCTGCCCCCGCCTCCGCGAGGGTAAACTATGGCAGGGATCTATTCTGTGATACTGTTGCCCGCAAAAGATCCCTGCCTGTGCAGGGATGAGCGGGTGGGGCCGGTTACGCCACCAAAACTGACTTCACACTCTCCGGTAAATCCACACTGAATGCGCGTTGGTAGAATTCTGCGATGACGGGGCGTTCCAGTTCGTCGCATTTATTCAGGAATGTCATGCGGAAAGATTGCGCAATGTCGCCGCCAAAGATGCGGGCGTTTTCG
>CALLBH010000071.1 GCA_938001945.1 uncultured Robiginitomaculum sp. | reverse complement strand
CCATCGCCCTGCATTATTACGCCGATCAGATAAGGTATTTGTGGTTTCAAAGGCCTCCTTGAAGCTTCAAAGGTAACCTTGAAACTTCAAATATAGTTACTGAAATCTTAAGCCAAATTGTGCTTTTTCTTCAAATAATTTACGAAAAATCATTGCGAGTCGAGATTTCAACATGTATGTAACATGAATGTTAACCATATAATTTAACCATAACTGTTAACGTTTAAGAGGAGATTATTCAAAATGCGTGAACTAACATTTGAAGAAATCGCAACTGTATCCGGCGGATTACCTATCGACATTGAAGTCGCACCTGGCGTTCTACCGATTGACATTGAAGTAGAGCCTAGCGTTCTGCCGATTGACATCGAAGTATAGATTTTTTCTCTAATTTTTGAGATGTGATAAGGTCCGCTTTAGCGGGCTTTTTTTCTGCCTTAATGCAATGTGATTATCACTCAAAATTAACATTATAAGACTAATTCTGGCCTATGCTGGGACAGAATATAGATTTAGGATTACGACCTAGGGTCCTTTTGGCTCTTTTTGTCGTGTTTGCTTGCTTATTATATGGCAACAGTTTCGAGGCTGTGGCGCAGAAGAGTACTGATCAAAGCCTTGGTTTCACGACAACAACACAGAACGATATTTTACTTGTTGGAAACAACATTAAGACAAAAAACCTCGTCACCCGCCCAATATCTCCGGATGAATTCAAGCGCGCCCAAGACCTGCCCAAATCTCAGCGCTTGATCGAGTTTAGACGCTTGGCCAGTGCTGTCGTCATGGAACGACGAGAAGAAGTGAACATCGCATCATTATTACAAACTTACAGTAAAGAAGCGAAGCTACAAAATTCGAAGAGAGATATTACAATTGCAAATCTGTACATGGACTATCTTCAAGTTCGTGATTTGGGCCCTTCACACCCTAATGCAAAAAGAAATCTTAAACGGATCATAGAAGCCAAATCATCTCCTGACTGGTTTGTAGAGCACAGATCGCATGTTTTGCATGCCGCGTTACTCGTTCGGCAACGCGATTATAACAGTGCCTTGAAGGAGCTAGATGCTGGAGCAAAAGTCATACCGACACAGGTTGATGCGCTGACGCGTGCTGCCTCCTATGAGCAAAGTTTAGTTTTAGCTTTCGCTTATGGCACCACAGGAAACGCTACCGCAATGATTGATGCGGTTGAAAATTTAATCGTTCAAGGCACTGAACTAGATGAGCCTATTGATGGCGTCATGCATTTTAACAATCTAATTTATCTGTCAGTAAAATGGCACGAATTTGAGTTATCCGCCGAGCTTTCTCGTATGATGCTGAGCATGCCGTCGCTCTCTGATCATGATAAGGCAATTGGTTATTTGCGCCTGTCACAATCGTTAAATCGCGTTGAGAAATTTGAAGAAGCTTATGCTGCGTCTGAAGAAGGGTTAGCCCTCAACCCCACCGACAATTGGAAGATCAACCTTCAAATTGAACGTGCTATTGCACTGGCCGGTATGGGAGACGTTGAAGGCGCGCGTATAGCCGTTAAAAATATTCAATCCGAAATCGAAACTCACCCCCGATTTGCGAATATGTTTCAGAAAAGTTTCTTGAAAATCGAAGCCCTTATCGCCAGAGCCTCAGACGACCCTGAAAAAGTCTACACTATTTTAGTCCAGCATAATCAAATCGATATGCAGCGACAGCTCAAGTCGAATGAACGTTCCAACAATAGTTACTTGCAGGCATTGCAAAAATCTGAAGCGATAACGCGCGAGCGCGAGGCGACGCAGCGTGCGCAGCTCGAAGCGGTGACTATGGAGCGGGATAATCGCACGAAACAGCTTGCCTTTACAGTCCTCGTGACGGTTCTTCTGGCTGTGTTCACGGCGATCGGGATGTATCTCGCGCGGTTTTACAAGAAAACCTCGCGTGAAAATGCGCATCTTCGTGATCTCGCCTTAACTGGCGAGCGCTCAAAATCGGAATTCTTGGCAGTGATGTCTCATGAATTACGCACGCCGCTTAATGGCATTATTGGCTTGTCCGATGTGCTATCCCGTGAAGCCGAAGACAAAGACGTAAAATTCAAAAGCAGCGTCATCATGCGCTCAGGTTTAACGCTATTGGATTTATTGACGAATATTTTGGATATGTCGAAAATGGAGCGCGGGCAATTAACAATCAACCCCGCCCCCATGGCCATTCGCGACTTAATCGACGGATTGCGCGAATTATGGCTTCCCAAAGCAAAGGCCCAAGGCCTGACGCTAACCTTGCATGTTGATGACAATGTGCCTGAATATATTCTACTTGATAATATGCGTCTGCGCCAATGTGCGGAAAATCTGATTTCTAATGCCATTAAGTTCACAAAGAGTGGCCGCGTGCATGTTCACGTCACGTCAGGAAAAGCCGATAAAGCTGGCCAATTTACTTTGACATTTATCGTTGCCGATACTGGCCGCGGCATGTCGAAAGATCAGATAGACACCGTCTTTGAACCCTTTACGCAAGCCGATACATCCATCACCCGCGAATATGGCGGCTCTGGTTTGGGTATGGCGATCACGCGCTCTCTTGCGCGGCTTATGGATGGCGATGTCACTGTGTCCTCACGCGAGGGGCGAGGTTCAGAATTTACGCTAACAGTAAAAACGCAAGCCCCCGAAGCTCCAAACATCACAGCAGACAAACAGGCTCCTCTCCTTAAAAGTACAAAAACAAAGATTGTTGCGGCCGAAAATACCGAACAAGGCATCTTTGACCGCGCGCAGCGTCTGGAGAAAATTGACGCCGCAATACATGCGGCAAATGCTGCGGCTAACTTAGCGGTTAAGCCGGCGGCTCAGCATGATGCACCTTTAGATAAAACGCCTGCAAGCCTTACGCCGGAGCAGACCGATGAAACCCATGCGGCGAACATAGCTGAACAAGAGCTGCAAACCACGCGCCTTCCTGTTTCGCCTGCTGAGCTAAGCCCAACGCCACCCTCACCTGAGGCGCCGCCAGTAGAGGCCGTGCCGACGCCCAAATCAACGGCGCATTCGGCGGATCCCTTCCGAGGCCTAAAAATATTAATTGCCGAAGATATCGTATCTAACCAAGATATCTTGAAAGTGTTTTTAAAACCTGTCGGGTCTATTGTGACATGTGTCGCAAATGGACAAGAGGCCGTACATGCTGTCACGCAAAACAATTTTGATTTAGTTTTAATGGACATTCGCATGCCCATTATGAACGGCATTGAAGCAACGGCCAAAATTCGCGCCTTGCAAACCGACAAAGCGGCCATCCCAATCATCGCGCTTACGGCTGATGCCTCTGCGGAGAACAATGCCAAATGCATGGCGGCAGGCGCAAATGTATTCCTGACAAAACCTGTTGTTGCCGCAGAACTGTTTGGGTCAATTCGCTTCGTGCTTAAACAAGCCGAGCAGCAGCGCCAACGCCGCCGCGCTTAAATCTTTACGTCACTTTTTCTGAATGATTGAGCTTGCCGACATAGGCTATTTAATTTTTGCGCGGAAACTCAGCGTAAATTCTGGATCTGGGCTACCGTTTTCAAATACGCCCTTTGGATTGAAACATATAAATGTCACAGCCGGGTCATAACCCGATACGGGCGTATATCCGCAAGCCGCAAAATTTGCCGGTTTTGTAACGGCATTGGAAAAGGCAACATCAGTGGCATAATTAAATGTCAAAGCAGGTGATCCTGTTTGTGTGAATGATACCGGGTCTGTCTCCGGACCACCGTCGTCAATATCGCCATTATAAAACGAAATCTCGGGAGGCATAACATCGATAAGTTCAACAGTATCGGCGTCCGTGCCGCCATTGCCCGAATTTTCGACGCTAAATGTGTAAATGACATCATTGCCCGGCAAAGCATATAGCCCGATTGACATTGGATCATAAATTGCGTTTGTTTTTTCTGCAGACAGGATAGCTGTTGTACGTTCACATGTCGTCACATCATGGATGGAGATCGCCTGTTGTCCGGGATTCGCGGGTGCGCCGCTACCGCTTCCATAAACCACCGTAATTGTATCAACGGGTTGATCAAACAAGACATAAAGATTGCCCTGATCTGTATTATTCGGAGCGCCTGTAACACCTGTGCCTGTATCGCCGCTAACAGTGTTTGCGGCCCCGCGCACGATTGTCGGCGTAAGGGTCGCCCCGCCATTCAATGTGCCTTGAACTTGAATGCGGTCTTGGAATTGCCCAGCGGCGAAATCTACGTCGAAAATTGTGAATTTTGCTTCGTTGACGCCCTCGCCTAATGTGCCAACCGAAATCGTTGTCACGACTTCTTCTGATTGGTTTGCAAAATCTGAGAGAAATAGAAGCGCCATCTCTTCGGGGACCAAACCGCCGCTATCATAAGACGATAGCGCAGGAAGCGGGTTACCGGATCCATCCGGATTGGGCTGTAGACCTGAATTTGGATCACTTACCTGCCAGCGAATAGGTCCGCCGGGATATGTATATGTATTATCCGTAGATCCATCCGCCCATGTCACCACATCCCAGTCAAATAGATCCGGAGCAGCACATGTTAGATTAGGTTCAGCTGGCAAAGCCGGCGTAATGATAGTTGTATCGTCATCATCTTCGGTGGTTGAGCTATTGCCCGCAATCGAGTCGGGATCAGATTGGTCACTGGCTGTAATCTCGCCGCTGACCGTTTGCACATTTCCATCCGCCACATTGGCTGTAATCGAGATTGTGTTGCTTGATCCATTATTGAGCGTACCCGGAACAGACCAGGTCACGACTCCGCCGCTATGCGTTGCCCCGCCCGTCGCCGATACAAATGTCAATCCGGCTGGCAAAACAACCTGGCCTGTTACGCCCGTTGCGCCAACTGGACCGTCATTATCAATGACGGCGTTAATTGTGATATTAGAGCCTTGCGACGGCGACGCCGGCGTTGACGATAAAGCAAAATTGAGATCCGCCTGCGCGCCAGAATTAAAAATTAGATCGGCGCGTAAAAATTGCCCATTATCAGACCCGCCGAAATCATCACAAATTCGGATGGTCCAATTTCCGTTCGCGTTCTGCCCGTTAAAATTAGACAGGGTATTGTTTGGCCGGACATTGTTTTCATAGGGCGGCGCAACAAGGCCATCATTTGTGTTGTGACTGGCCCCTCGAATCACGTCTGGCGCAGCGTCATTGAGATTGACGTTATAATTGTCTTGGCTGGCATTATTTGACGTATCAGACGTTATGATCCGCCGCGTTACGCCGCCATGTATAAGATCAACTCGAATATCCCCGCGCCAGCTATGTGAAGCCAGAAATCCAACATCCACATCAGTGACTGTAAAACTATCCGGGACATTAATGACGCGGTCTAGATTGGCTGTTCCGCACGCAATATTTCCGTCAATCGTTCCGGTCGTCGTTGTCGTATAGGTCTGCGCAGCTGCCGTAGGGGCAAATACGAGCGCAGCGGCCATCACAGCCAAACTTACGCCTGCGTATTTTTTATGTTTTAGCGCTGTCAGCATAATTACGGGCTTTGCGGTGAAATACGTCTTAACAGACTAGACAAACTGTCTTGATCAAACTTTAACCTAAATTTGACGTAAACACCTTCATCTGAATATTCCGCACCCTCAAAATCTTCATCGCTATAGCCGCTAAAGTTATAACCAACGCTAATCCATGTATTATCCAGCGGGCTAAAGCCAACTGACGGGCCGATGCTATACGCCATGCTTTCCGTTCCGTCGGTCATCAAAACCGATCCGGCAATACCGACATCAATACGCTGTGTAATATCAAAACGCGTCTCTGCGCCTAATAGCATCGCAAGACTGTCATAGCGGTCGCCGCCCAAATCTGTTTCCGTGTATTTTACGCCCCAATTCCCGGTCAGCTGCCAGCGATCATTAATCATTGTGTTGGCGGCCATATTGTTGACCAGCTTGGTTTGCGTCGTGCCGTCAGCTAGCTCATTATATTTATAATCAAAGCGTTCAAACACGACAGTGCCCTCACCGCGCGGACGCCATGCTGCGCCAACGCGCAGGTCCGTGCGAAGCTCGCGCGTCTCTGTAATATTGCCCGGACCTTCGTGGGTTTCGCGCATTTGCATGCGGCCTGTTGCGGCGAGCGAGAACTCGTCGGTCAGCTCGCGCGCCGCGCCAAATGTCCCGATGATTGTATCATACTCATCAGCTTTACGCGCCTCGATGCGTGTCGATGCAGCAAGCTTCTCGGTGCGGTAACCCACACCCAAATAACCGGACATATAATTTGTATTCGCCTCAATCGGAGAGATCGCGGCGTCCGGCGCAACGATTTGCGGATCGCCATTTTCGTCCAAAACCTGACGACGGGAGACACCCGTAGACGCGCTCCATTTATCATTGATGATCCACTGCTGGTCTACGCCAACAGTCGCGCCGAGGCGGTTTGCGCCATCAGAGGTCAAGCGATCCGTCGAGGCAGACACATCCGTACCCGCCCAAGGCGAATATGTAACGCCCACAGTCGTATTCTGACCTGAGGCGTTTTCACCATCCAGGAATTCATGACGCACAGAGAGTGACGCTTTTTCAGTCAGCGTCTTATCCGCGCCAAGCGTTGTGCGCTGCGGGAATGACGTGCTGGCATCTTCATCGCCAAGCGGCTGCTCATGCGCGGCCGTCAATGTCAGGCCGTGCTTAGGTATCGTGTAGCGGCCACTGGCAATCGCCATCATGCTGCGGCGCGTTTCGCCCGCAACATCATCTTCGACGGCGCGCAGTCCGGCAGAGAGGCCAAGACGCTCAGAGTCTTGACGCGCTGTGATTTCACCGAGCGTGCGCGTTGCGCCCGTCTCTAAATTTTCTTCGCGATATGCATTACCTTCAACAACGCGCAGTTGACGGCGACCTGTTTCTTCTTCGATTTTCTCAGACACTTTGACTGTGCCGCCCGCGCCATAACGGCGACGGCTGGCTGTCGCTGTTGTTTGCTGACCCACACCAAAGCCGTCTTGCTCTTCGCGAATATACGCTTCACCGGCAAAGCGCTCAGACGTATGGACAATCTCAGCAAGCCAAGATGTCGCCGCGTCGTCATTGTCTGCATTGCTGTCACGCGACATGGCATATTCAGCGCGGATTTCCGTGCCCTCATTCAGGCGATAGCGCGCGTCCACACCGACAAGATCTGTCTCGCCGTTTGGTGCATCCGCGCGGCCTTCTTCATGAATATATGTTGCGCCAACAGTAAGCTTACCCTTGGTCACATTGTTACTGCCAGGCGTCGCAGCAATGCGTCCACCGAAGCTGATGTTCTTCTCGGCATCGGCAAATGTTTCATAATCCACAACAATCACATTTGGATTAAATAGCGGATCAGTCACATCAACCGGCAAGCGGAAGATAATTTCACCCGTTAGGTTATCAATCGTATAATCCAGATGACGCTGCAGGATGCGCGTGTCCAGAATTTCGTCCGCGCGAAAACGGTCACGGGTTTCAATCGTGATCACTTCGCTATTGGCGACAATCGGCGCAAAACGTGTGCGGTAAGGACCGGACGTGCCATTGGCGGCAATCTCGTCTTTGGCAAAACCTTGATGCGTTTCCGCCGCAAAGACAATCGCTTCCCAGATGTCGCCTGAATATTCAGCCTTAAGACCCGTCAGGGCGCGTGAATAACGCGCAAGATCTGTCTCGACCAAGTTCGTATTATAATCGCCGAACATGGCGTAGAATGTTTCTTTTTCCAGCTTGACGTAAACCGGGTAACGGCTCGCGCCTTCTTGGTGCTGATATGTACGGTCGCCGTAAAGCGAATAATATTGGTTCGGGTCAAGTTGACCAAACAGATCATCGCTATGGCTACCGCGGCGCTTATCTGTATCCACAGCCAGCGTCAGCAGCCAGTCGCCCTTTATCATACCTTTGGCAAAGAACGCCAGACGACCGTCTTTAAAGACATCATCATCGTCGCCCATATCAACGCCCTCACCCGATAGATCACGCAGACCTGCGCTCATCTCGGCAAGACCCACAACAATCCAGTCGCGCTTTTCGGGCTTAAGATACATAGAGACATCGACCTTGCGCTCGTCATCCATTGTGATGGTGACATTCACTGAACCCGTCAGAAGTGTTGGCTCGAGGCGGATACGCGCAATCCCGTCGGGATCAACCGTTGCGCCTTGGCGACCGGCGACCGGCGCTACAAGCTCTGTTGAAGATTCTAAGCGGTCATCAATTTCAAACTGATATGGCGGCGTAATGTCGACCTCAAGCGCGCGTCCACCGCGCACAGGACGGCCCGCTTCGTCGGTCACGCGCACAGCGATAATTGGCGTCGTGCGGCCATCAGCAGTCAGTTTGCTTTCTTCGGGCACCGGAATAATGCGCGCCACTGTCGTCACATAATGAACCTCACGGCGCATCGTATCTATAACAGTACCGTCCGCATTTTTAACATTGGCGATAAATACGTTTTTACCGTTCAGCACATCAATACCGCGCCAGCGCGTAATCATGGCTGTGCGCTTCGTATTCGTTTCGCGCGCAACAAGATTAGTCATCGGCACAGCTTCGCCGTTGAGCTCAAGCGCAATTGAATATGATGGGTCATGTTTGATGCCCATATTCACAGTTGGCAGTGACGGCGTCTGGCCTTCTTGCGGGTACACCCAATTCGTGTCGCTATTTTGTGTCTCTAACCAATCGGCATCAAATTTCTTATATTCCAAGAATTCATATTCTTGGGCGGCCTCGACCACTTCCAGCTCTTCGTCATTTCGCGTCAGATAGAAGTTTGCGCGCCAGATACCGCCGCCTTTGACGTCGACAAATTTAGACGTGTCAGCATCAGCATATTGGGTGTTCTCTTCGCACACCATCGGCGTGTAACCTTGCGGCAAAGTTTCTTCGTCGACTTGGACAACGTGCGTGCCTTCTTTGACACCTTCAAAATGGAACAGGCCATCTTG
>CALLBH010000070.1 GCA_938001945.1 uncultured Robiginitomaculum sp. | reverse complement strand
ATGCTGGATGCGGCGCCCGCGCCGACATTTTCTACCGCGCCGACGGTCAATGTTGTGATGTGCACAAATGGCTATCCTGGCAGCTATGACAAAGGCAGCGTGATCGAGGGATTAGACGCCGCGAATAAGCGCGACGGCGTGATCGTGTTTCACGCGGGAACGCGCGCGGGCCAGGGCGGGGCGATAGAAGCCTCAGGCGGGCGGGTGTTAAATATCACCGCACAGGCGAATACGCTGTCGGCGGCTGTGGCGCGGGCCTATGCTGTAATTGATAATGATATAAATTGGCCGGAAGGCTTTTGCCGCCGTGATATTGCGTGGCGAGCGCTTTAGGGAAATAGAGGGAAGAGCCATGACGTTAAAATCCAAAATCCTAAATACGGTGGCGGGTTTTTCCGCTCTGGCCGTTATAAGTGTTACAGCCAGTTTCGCGCATGACGCGGACGGTCATGACGGCGGCCATGTGACGCTTGTTCATGCAGGGACCGTCATGGCCGTGCCGGGCGAGCGCACGCTTAACCAAGTGACCCTTGTCATCGAAGATGGCATGATTACGGATATTATCGACGGTTATATTGAACGCGGCGGCGCGGATATTATTGACCTCTCCGATGACTATGTTTTGCCGGGCCTAATCGACAGCCACGTTCATCTGTCCCATGAGTGGAACCCAAATGTGCGGCTTGATCGCGTGACCAAAGAAAGCGGCGATGTCGCTTATGATAGCGCGGTCAATGCCAAGAAAACTTTGATGGCCGGCTTTACGGCCGTTCAAGATGTGGGCGGGCCGCCAGAGATTTTTGCGCTACGCCGCGCGGTCAATGCGGGTAAAATGCCGGGGCCGCATATTCGCGCATCAGGCAGTGCCGTATCCATTACGGGCGGCCACGGCGACGCGCATGGCTATCTGGCGGAGATTACCGATATGATGCGGCCTGAAACCGTCTGTGATGGCCCGGCGGATTGCCGCCGCGCGACACGCCTTGCGGTGAAGCGCGGGGCGGATGTGATTAAAATCACCGCGACGGGCGGGGTTCTGTCCAATACCAATGCAGGCACAGGCCAGCAATTTTTCAATGATGAACTCGACGCTATTGTCGAAGCGGCTGATAAAATGGGCCGCAAAGTCACCGCCCATGCTCACGGTAAAACGGGCATAGAGAGCGCGCTGAAAGCGGGCGTGAAATCGATTGAGCATGGCACATATTTAGACGCCGAGACTGTGCGCTTGTTCAAAAAACATGACGCCGTATTAGTGCCAACCGTACTGGCCGGAATGACGGTTGTAGATTGGGCCGAGAACACAGAGTGGCTCCCGCCCAACTCGCGCAAAAAAGCCCTCGAAGTTGGGCCGCAAATGCAAGACATGCTGACGACGGCCTATCAAGGCGGCGTGAAAATCGCTTTCGGGACAGATACAGGTGTGTCTGCCCACGGCGAAAATGCCAATGAGTTTAAATATATGGTCGCCGCAGGTATGAGCGAAGAAGAAGCTATCCGTTCTGCCACGGTCATTGCTGCGGAGCATATCGAAATGGGCGATAAAATCGGCACGATTGAGCCCGGGAAATATGCTGACCTTATAGCAGTTGACGGTGATCCGCGCGCCGATATTTTAGAGCTAATCGACGTTGATTTCGTGATGAAAGGCGGCGTGGTTTATAAGGGCGGCGAGTAAATCTCTTCATTCACACCCGCTCACCCCTGCCTGCGCAGGGATGAACGGGTCGTTTATGACCGCGGCGTTTTAGGCTTGTAACTCGATTTCCCGCGTGGCCGCGCGGGCTTAGCTTTTTTACTCATCACGCGTTTATTGCCCAGCTCCGGTCCTGCGCCTTTCGTGCTGCCCATGCGTTTTTTGCTGCTGGCATTTGTGCCGCGTTTGGGCGGGCGGGTGGGGCGTTTGGACGGCTCAGGACGACCTTTTGGAATATCAATTAAATTGCCGACTTGATCGCGCAGGATAGAGCGTTTGACTTCTTCGACGCCGCCGCGTGAGAGCTGGCCGAGTTGAAAAGGTCCATAACTCACGCGAATAAGGCGGTTTACAGTAAGTCCGATGGACTCAAAGGCGCGGCGCACTTCGCGGTTTTTGCCTTCGCGAATGGTCACGGCAATCCACGCATTATCGCCTTTTTGCGATTCCAGCGTTGCTTCAATCGGGCCCGTGGGAATGCCGTCAATGGTGATGCCCTTCATCAGCGTATCCAGCTCAGGCTGCATGACTTTGCCATAAGCGCGGGCGCGATATTTGCGCGTCCATGCCGTTGACGGAAGCTCTAATGCGCGGGCGAGTTCGCCGTCATTGGTTAGCAGTAACAGCCCTTCGGAGGGCATATCCAAACGCCCCACAGAAATCACGCGCGGCAGCGTATCGGGCAAGCGCTCATATATGGTCGGGCGGCCCTTGGGGTCATTATTAGTTGTCAGTAGTCCCGGCGGCTTGTGGTAACGCCACAAACGCGGCGGCTCTTTGCCTGCAATGGCCACGCCGTCGACTTCGATAATGTCCTTATTCAGCACCGTTACCGCAGGCGTTTTTAGCAGTTTACCGTTTAACCGCACGCGCCCCGCTTCGATCATGCGCTCAGCTTCGCGGCGCGAGGCCAGGCCCGCACGCGCAATAACTTTAGCAATCCGCTGGGGCGTCTCAATGGGTGTGTCGTTGGCAGTGCTCACTTGCAATCCTTGGAATTTTAAGGGACAGGGCCGCTATGGCGGAATTACTCTCAGATGATGCATATATGAAATTGGCGCTTATCCAAGCGCAAAGCGCGGCTGCGGCGGGGGAAGTCCCCGTCGGCGCGATTATTATTGACCCCAAGACGGGTGAAATTATCGCTTCCGCTCATAATCACCCCATCGCAAGTCATGACCCCACTGGCCACGCCGAAATTGCGGTTATTCGTGCAGCGGCCAAAAAGATCGGCAATTACCGTCTAAGCGGCCTCACGCTCTATGTAACATTAGAGCCTTGCACGATGTGCGCGGGCGCAATTAGCCATGCCCGCATTGGCCGCGTGGTTTACGGCGCGCCAGACGAAAAGGGCGGCGCGGTAACCCATGGCCCCAAATTCTTCGATAGCGGGTCATGTCATCACCGCCCTGAGGTAACAGGCGGCATATGCGCCGAGGAATGCTCGGCAATACTGAAAGCCTTTTTTAAAGCGCGCCGAACATCGCATAAAGACAATGCGTCAATTTAATTTACGCACCATGCTTGTCCCTGATGGCGCCAAGCATGAGCGCGCGTCATCATCTGGTTTTGGTTTGGGCGTCATTTTCGCGGCTCTTGGCGCTGCGCTATTTTCTCTAAAGGCCATTCTCATTAAACTCGCATATCTACCCGGCGCAGGAGCCGCTTTCGAAGTCGACGCTATCACGCTTATGGCTTTGCGCATGATGTTTGCAGGGCCGATATATCTGATAATATTTCTGACGCTGATGCGCCGCCGCACCAGCCAAACGCCACTGCCGCGTAAGGCCGTCTTGGGCGCGCTCGCGCTGGGATGTTTAGGGTATTATATCTGTCCGTTTTTGGACTTTAACGGGCTTAAATTTATTACCGCGCAATTAGAGCGGCTTATCTTATTTACCTATCCCGCCTTTGTTTTGATTTTGGGTGCGCTATTTTTCGGCGCTACGGTGTCGTGGCGCGGCGCGATGTTTGCGGTGATTGCTTATGCGGGAATTGGCGTCATTTATCTCGGCGGGGATATTGCCAGCGGGGATAATGTAGCGTTGGGTTCAACATTGGTTTTGGCCTGCGCCGTTCTATTCGCGCTGTTTCAACTGCTCGCTAAGCCGCTCATTGCGCAGCTCGGGGCGGGCATGTTTACATGTATCTCTATGATGGCGGCCAGTACGGCAGTGCTCTCGCATTTCGCCATAGATAATATCGCGGCAGGAACGCTGGGCACGGCGCTGTCTTTGCCGCCGCGTATTTGGGTTTTGGGCGCGGCGATTGCGATAATGTCCACGCTCATTCCCTCATTTTTGGTCAATATCGCTATCGGGAAAATCGGCCCGCAGACCGTTTCGATGATCGGTATGATCAGTCCAATTGTGACGATTGCCTTTGCGATCAATTTGCTAGGTGAGCCGTTTGGCGTGGTCGATGCGCTGGGCACGGCGCTTACCGTTGGGGGCATTGCCGCCTATAGTTGGTATTCGGGGCGAGAAAAACGCGCGTTAAATAAGACCGTATAGACTTGCGGCACGCAGTAGATAAACAATACCAATCCCTGTCACGAGATATTTGGTAGAGCTGCGAAAGCCGACATCGGACAGGCGCTGCAAAACCCGCGTCCCCAAATATGTTCCTAGCAACGTCAGCGGGATAGCGATTGCAAACATCCACCATGGCGGCAATCCATCGGTGCCATGCTCCACGACTAATGGGATTCCGAAATAGACAATCTTGACCATGTGCGAGCCAAACATCGTCACGGCCTTTGTTGCTACAATCTCATTTCGCGTCAGGCTGGTTTTAATAAAGAAAAAATCAAGCGCAGGGCCAGCCACGCCCGCCGTTAAATTAAGCAGCATGACGAGCGATCCACAAGCAAAGGCGTGAGCAGGTTTTGCCGCGTCAAAGGCTAATTTGTCTTTGGGCAGCCAGAGCAGGAACGGCAGCAGGCCCAGCATCAAATATAAAAGTGCTTTGCTCGGGATGAATGACACCACGGCCATAAGCGCGATCGCGGGCAGGGCTCCAAGGCCTATGTAAAGTAAAATATCCCAGCGAATATGGGCGCGTAAAAATGCACCGCGCGACAAGTTCGAGACGCTCTGGATCATGCCATGCACGACCATAGCTTCGGCCACGCCCAGATAAATCGCGATGATGCCCATGAAAATCATGCCGCCGGCCATACCGAAAACGCCGCTTATGAAAGCTGTGAACAGGGCGGTAATCGCGATAAGTGCGGCAATTTGTGGGCTCATAGCGCCGTCCTATAGATTTGAATAATAATCGCAACTTGGCTAAACGGGCCTATGACAAAACGCCGATTTTTTAGAGTGCTAACCAAGATACATAAATGGGCGGCATTGATTTTAACGCTTCAAATCCTGCTGTGGTTCATTAGCGGATTTGCCATGTCCATGATGCCAATTGATCAAGTGCGCGGGCGGCATATGGCCAGCAAAGCGCCCATGGCATTCGAAGCCGCGCCGCAAATCAACCTGACAATGCTTAGCCGAAATTATGGGCCTGACCTGGAAAAGGCCGAGCTGCGCAGTATTGCAGGTTCGCCCGTTTACTACTTGATCGGCGCTAGCGGAGAGCAAATTATCGATGCGCGCGATGGCTCAAAATTTGTGATTACAGAGCCAGAAATTCGCAAACTCGCAGCGCATTATTATGACGGCGAGGGCACACTATCGCTACTAACTAAACTCGACGAGGCCCCGCTTGATTATCGCGGAGACACACCTGTCTGGCAGGCCGTATTTGATGATAAACAAAAAACACGGCTATATTTGGACGCCACGACGGGCGACCTCAAAAGCGTCCGCACACGATTATGGGGCGTCTTTGATACGATGTGGGCGATGCATATTATGAATTATACAGGGCGAACGAATTTCAATACATGGTGGTTGCAACTCTTTGCCCTTGCATCGCTCCTCTTCACGCTTACGGGCATTGGTCTTTTGCTCAAGAGTTTCGGGGTGATTAAGACGCGCT
>CALLBH010000069.1 GCA_938001945.1 uncultured Robiginitomaculum sp. | reverse complement strand
TTGTGGCAAGCGGTGAATGGGGATTGGGGTTAGGCAGTAGACTCTAATATATCAACACGAGAAAACTCAACGCCACCACTAAGCGTATATCCCTGCTCAATTGCCGATAAGGCGAAACGTGAAATCATCGCGACAAAATCTTCTTCAGATAACCACTCCGCACATTTCATGTTATGTGACGAGAACCCTAAAATTTCGACATGAGCAGGTTGCCCAATGTACTCACATCCGTAAGAGAAATCATTGAACTGATCGAATGTGATCCCCGAGGAGTGCGGACTCGCAATATTCCATTTCAAACTTAGAATAAAGAGTAAGTCCTCTACTTCTAATACTGAACAATCTACTGTTTCAATATCGTCTGCGCGGACATCTTTCGCGCCATCAATCCCGTAGTGATAGGAATATGTGAATTTATCAATTTCCATATAAAGTCTTTTCGGGCTCTATCCACCCCGCCCCTTAAAGCCGCGATCGACCATGGCTTGGGCGATTTGTACGGTGTTCAGCGCAGCGCCTTTGCGCAGGTTGTCGGACACGCACCAGAAATTGATCGTGTTATCTTGGGTGCTGTCATCGCGGATGCGTGAGACGTAAGTGGCAAAATCGCCGACGCATTCAATTGGCGTAACATAGCCGCCATCTTCGCGTTTATCGACGACCATTAAACCCGGAGATTCGCGCAGAATATCACGGGCCTGGTCGGCGCTAAGCTCATTTTCAAATTCGACATTAATCGACTCGGCGTGACCCACAAATGTTGGGACGCGCACGCAAGTGGCCGTCACTTTGATTGAAGGGTCGAGAATTTTCTTGGTCTCGACATTCATCTTCCACTCTTCTTTGGTCTGTCCGTCATCCATGAACACATCGATATGCGGAATGACGTTAAAGGCGATTTGCTTTGTAAAATTATGCGGCTTCAATTCGTCATTCGAAAAGATCCCTTTGGTCTGTAGCCACAGCTCATCCATATTCTTTTTGCCGCCGCCGGATACGGATTGATATGTCGAGACAACCACGCGTTTGATTTTGGCCGCGTCATGAAGCGGCTTAAGCGCGACAACCATTTGAATGGTCGAGCAATTGGGATTGGCGATGATGTTTTTCTTACCGTAATCCATCGCTGCATCTGCGTTCACTTCCGGAACAACCAGCGGCACATCCGGGTCCATGCGAAAGGCGGAGCTATTATCGATGACAACCGCGCCCGTAGACGCAATTTCAGGTGACCATTTTGTGGACACATCACCGCCTGCGCTCATGAGGACAACATCGACCTTGTTAAAATCAAATGTCTCAAGATCATGACACTTTAGCGTCTTCTCGCCAAAGCTGACTTCGCGGCCCACGCTGCGGCGCGAAGCAACGGCATAGACTTCGCCTGTCTCAAGCGAGCTATCGGCCAGAATTTCCAGCATTTCTGTCCCGACATTTCCGGTTGCGCCGACGATTGCATAATTGAGGCTCATGATGACATCCTTGAGGTATAGGGGTTAGCAGCGGCGGGCTTTAGTCGATTTAAAGGCGCGGCGCAATGTTTTGCCAATGGCAAGGCGTGAAAATTACAGAGACGGTATATTTTACCGCTTTTTACGGCCCCGCCAGAGCAACGCCGCCACAATCCCGATGAATATTATACCTGCGCCTATCTCTATCATGGACAGGCCCATAAAGACCGGCTCGGCCAGCATAAATATTGCGCCCTGCCCCGCCGCGCTTGGGTCATGAACGGCGCGGTGCCCCGCCACGCCAATCGCAGCAAGCACCAGCGCCCCAAGTACAGAGACTTGGAGTAAAATGATAATGAGGCGAAAATCCTTTTTGTCCTGCACGGCGCGGCGCTCGCGCGCGGCGCGGCTACGGCGAAAGACGCGGTCCTTGCGGCGCGCTCTGGGCGGTATGTCTGATGAACTGGAATTTGCTGAATTGTCACTTTGGCCTGTCATGCCTCTATGATAGGCTATTTATATGGATTTGACGAGCAAGCTTTCATATTTGACGCAGGCTGCTGCTTTTGTAGCCCTTATCATCGCGGCGCCGCTGGCGGTGGCTGATGAACCCACACAAGATATCGATATTCGCCCCGATGGCGTTCAAGTCACGGGCGAGATGCTGGATCTAAGCTTTTCGGGCATTACGCACAAAGGCACCTATGCCATTTTGCGTGAGCATACTGGCACCAAACACTACACTGAAACGACATTCGAAGATGGCACAGTGCGGTACAAAGAAGGTGATCTGGTGGCGGATGGACGCTGGGGCCGCTTTGGCGACCGCCTATGTTATGAATATCAAGACCCCGAAATGGCGGGCGGCTGTTTCTATGTCTATGCGGTCGGCAATTGCTATTACTATTACTCCAGCAATGCGGCGGGTATTTTAGGGGCTCGCAATGGCCTCTATTGGGTCGCGCGCTCTGTGAAAGACGGCCAAAAAGCTAGCTGTGAACCGGCCATCGGATGATGCGCCATATTTTCATATTGCTCAGTCTTTTCATCCTAGCGAGCCCTGCTCACGCGCAATTCGTTATGGAAGGCGCAGAGGATATGTCCCTTCTATCTGGGGAGGCTTTGCGCAAAGCCTTTTCCGGCAAAACCCATTACGGGACTTATAAAGAGTCGCGAGAAGAAACGGGCACAAATACATTTACTGAAGTCATGAGCGATGACGGACGCACCAATTACCGCGAAGGCAATATGAAATTGACAGGCTATTGGGACATCTTGGTCGATGACGTCATGTGTTTTGAATATGATAATTTCCCGGGGCGGCATTGTTTCCGCATGTATCAATCGGGAACCTGTATTTACGGTTATAATCCGCGCGATACATCCGCCCTCGGCCCCATTAACGCCAATGCATGGAGCGTGAAATCCATCCGCAAAGGCGACATTTCCACCTGTGATGATTTAATCGGATGATGATGAAATATTTTACGCTTCTTATACTCGCGGCGTCTTTAGCGACTCCTGTGGCCGCGCAAGTGAGCAGTCATGTTCCTGATACGGATACGCTGGAGCGTTTGCGCGGCGATGAGCTTCGCAAGGCCTATGCAGGAAAGACAATTTACGGCGTTTATAAAAGCCCAACCTCGCGGAGCAACACGACCAGCTTTACCGAGAAGATGACCGAAGATGGGAAAACATCCTATCGCGAAGGTGATTTTCGTTCTGATGGCGTTTGGAATATCGAAAATGATCAAATGTGTTTTCGTTATGACGAGCAAAACCGAGCCGTGTCGCATTGCTTTTACGAATTTCGAAGCGGCTCGTGTCTCTATAGTTTCACCTATGTCACGCCGGATGGAAACAAACCCATAAATCCCGCCAATTGGGGCAGTAAATCTGTGGCCAAAGGCGACTATTCAACCTGTGAAGATTATTATGGCTAAATTCTTTCGCGCGGCCCTAATCGGCTCTGCCCTGCTCGTGATCTCCGCCTGCGCCAGCGCGCCCGCGAAACAAGACCGCGTTGAGACACCTGATATCACTGCGCCTAAACCTGTGAGCGCCGCCGAGGTCTGCATCTCCAAAGGCGGCAGCTTTGGCCCTGCAGGATTACTCGGCGCGGATCGCTGCACCCTGCCCTATAGTGACGCAGGAGCCGTCTGCACCGATAGCAGTCAGTGCGAAGGCCGTTGCTATGCAGGTGATTTTGACGCGGCTGGTTATGAAGGAAAAGGTCAATGCCAAGCCAATGACAACCCGTTTGGATGCAATAGCGAGATTGTCGACGGCATCGTTCAGCCGGGACTTTGCGTGGACTAATCCCCAGTCAACAAAAAACCCGCCTCAAAGAGACGGGTTTTAAAATCTTGTCTAAGCCAAAGCTTACTTCTTGATGGCGCGGCCATCTTTCATGCCGTGGCCTGTTGTGCGCTCTTTGATACGCGCAGACTTACCGCGGCGCTCACGGAGGTAGTAAAGCTTAGCACGGCGAACACGGCCACGGCGCTTAACTTCGATCTCTTCAACCAGCGGGCTGTAAAGTGGGAAGACGCGCTCGACGCCTTCACCATAAGAAATCTTACGAACCGTGAAGGCCTCGTTCAGGCCAGCGCCAGAACGTGCAATACAGACACCTTCAAACGCCTGAAGACGCGTGCGGCTACCTTCGGTAATGCGCACTTGCACGATAAGTGTGTCGCCCGGGTCAAAATCCGGAATGGATTTGCCTGAAGATAAAAGGCGTTCTTGTTCGGCCTTATTTAGTTTTTCGATCACGTTCATGTCGCGTCTCCTGTGTTCGGCCCTGTGCGGGCCGTGTAAGCTTTAAACAAATCGGGCCGTCTGGCCTTCGTTGTCTCAATCATTTTATCCTTTCGCCAGTCCTCCACTTTTTTGTGGTCGCCTGACAAAAGCACATCCGGGATAGCCCGGCCTTCAAATTCTCTGGGCTTGGTATAGAGTGGATACTCCAGCAAGCCGTCTTCAAAACTCTCCTCCACAGTGCTCTCGATCTTGCCGAGAACGCCGGGAACCAGCCGCACGCATGCCTCTATTAAGGCCTGCGCCGCCACTTCGCCCCCCGCCAGAACGAAATCGCCTATGGAAACTTCTTCCATCTGCCGGGCCTCTATGACCCGTTCGTCCAGACCTTCGAACCGGGCGCAAAACACAACAACCCCCGGGCCAGCCGCCAACTCTTTAACGCGTTTCTGCGTGAGAGGCGTCCCGCGCGGGGTCAGGTATATTAATGCGCGTCCGCTTAAAGGAACGCTGTCAATCGCTGCCGCCGCTATGTCGGGTCGCAGAACCATGCCTGCGCCGCCGCCAGCGGGGGTCCCGTCAACAGTGCGGTGCTTATTAGACGAAAAATCTCGAATGTCTACCGTCTCGAGCGACCAAATCTGTGATTTTTCCGCCCCGCCAATCACCGATGCCCCCAAGACGCCCGGAAAGGCGTCCGGAAACAAGGTCAGCACGGTGGCCGCCCACGGTTTGACGTCACTATTTTGCGGCTCATCACTCATGGCGGGCTTAAAGCGCAAGCAGCAAGGTTAGTCAAAGGCCGACAGCGTATTATCCGGATCCCGGGTCAAAGCCACCGCGCGAAATATAGACGCGCACAGGATTGAAAGCGGCGTAGCAACCAGCGCGAAGAGCGCCAAATGTATGAGACCTCCAATGGAGAAAATAAACCCAAACTCTTGAAGAGGACCACTCCCACTGCTTCCATGTGCTGCAATCACGACAGTTTGGCCAATCAAGAAAATAAATTGGACAAGTCCGGTTCTAACGATGGCAATGCCAAATAGACCCGGTAGAGACACTCGCCCGCGCCGTTTCACCGCCCGCAAACTCAGTAGGCCAACACATATCGTCCCAAATAAAAATATGAGTAAGGGCGGTAATTCGAAAAGCAGGGCATTTTCGGTTGTCGAATAATAATGGATCATCATAGTGATGCTGGGCGAGCTCTGAAACAGTTCAAGGAACATCAAAAGCCCGTAGCCGAAAGGCAGAACGCAGGCCGCAGCGACGCCCAGAATCGTGCGGCTTTGCGGCCCTCTTAGGCGCAGCGGTAGTTTAGGAGCAGATTTCACAGGCCCTACACTTACACAATATCGCTTTAATCAAAAGCCGAAGTCAATTGATCCGGCTTTCGCGTCAGCGCAACCATGCGAAATATATAGGTGCATATGAGGGCCAAGGGCATCGTGGCAAAGAGCGCTAACATCAGATGGATTTGGACAAATTCAGGCATATCGCGCAGCACAGCCCTTGCTGTGACCCCGTCGGCGCCCATACCAATAATGATAGCAACCATTTGGTAAATCGCAGTCAAGGCGTGAATGGCGAGCGCAGTGCGAAGTCCCGTCCATAATAAGCGCAACATACGAATATGACTGCGCCGTATGACGCTGCGCGCGGAGAGATAGGCCACGAGATATGCGCCGACCGTAAAGACACCGAATAGAGGCAGGACGATCGCCCAGAAGATTGCTTGATCTTTTTTGATCTGCTCCATTAAGGCAGATATAGAACCTGCATCATCGACCAGGAACCACAACAAAACAGCCGCCACAAGCCACGGCAGAGCGCAGGCCGCAAAAATACCCATGCGCAGCTTGGTTGTCTCAGGCGTTCTAAGCCTTAAGGGCATCCACTGTCGGGAATTGGGCATATCCATTGCAAGCATGTTTCACCTCATTTTTCAATGAGCAGACGCTCTGACGTGAAAAACGGGCGCAAGATTGCCCAAATTGTGATTTTATTGAGGCGAAGTGATTTAGCCTTTAACCAAAGGCATTGCCCAAACGCATCGCAGCAGGGGTCAGGATCACGATAAAGAGAACCGGCAAGAAGAAAATAATCATCGGCACGGTCAATTTCGCAGGAAGCGCGGCGGCTTTTTTCTCAGCCTGCAAGACCCGCATTTCGCGGTTCTCATGTGACATCGTCCGCAATGTCGCGCCCAGCGGGGTACCATAGCGCTCGGATTGAACAAGCGCAGTTGCCACGGCGCGGATGCCGGGATGGTTATTGCGGCGCGCTAAATTTTCATACGCTTGGCGGCGCTGCTGAAGATAGGACAGCTCGGCTGTCGTTAAGGAGAACTCTTCGGCAAGCTCAATCGACGTGCCAGCCATTTCGGCGGCCACGCGGTTAAAGGCCAATTCAACTGACATACCGGATTCGACACAAATCAAGAGCAAGTCCAGCGCATCCGGGAAAGCCGGCATGATGCTGTCT
>CALLBH010000068.1 GCA_938001945.1 uncultured Robiginitomaculum sp. | reverse complement strand
TGAAGACGCCATTGCGGCGCGCAAATTAGGCCTGTCCAAAACAGAATATCAAAAGCGTCAGAAAGCTGTTGGGGCCGCGCAGGCTCAGGCTGCTGATCGAGCTGCCGCGCAAAGAGCCGAGGCCGAGGAACGCGAGCGCCGGGCCACCGAAGAGCGCGTCGCCTTAGAGCGCAAGCGCGTCGAAGATGAACGCGCCGCCAAAGAAGCTGAAATCCGCGCCGAGCGCGAAGCTGCTGCCTTAGAGGCCGAGAAGACTAAAAAAGATGCGCCGCAATCGCGCGACTCCGGTCGCTCCAAGTCATCGACTCCTGCTAAGCCGCGTGACGCCTTAGAGGCGATGGGCGGACGCGTGAAACAAAAACGCCAGCAACCAACAAGTGGTAAATCTCGCGGCGGCCGCAATGAGAATCCGCGGCGTCGCCGCAAGCTAACGATCGTTTCGGCGCTAGCCGGTGACGAAGAGCGTCAACGCAGCCTCGCGTCAGTGAAGCGCGCGCGTCAACGCGAAAAAGAACGCCGTACAGGTACAGGCCAAGGCGATAAAAAAGCACGCCAAGTTGTCGTTCCGGAAACCATCACAATTGCCGACTTGGCGAACCGTATGGCAGAACGCGGCGCAGATGTTGTCAAATATCTCATGAAGCAGGGCACAATGGCAGGCATTAATGATGTGCTTGATGCCGATACAGCCCAACTGATTGTCGAAGATTTTGGCCATACGGTGAAACGTGTTGCCGATAGTGACGTCGAAGATAACTTCCTCGCGGATCGGGATGATGACGATCCCAAAGATCTAAAACCGCGCGCGCCTGTTATTGCCGTTATGGGTCACGTTGATCATGGTAAAACATCATTGCTTGACGCGCTTCGCAAAGAAGACGTGGCGGGCGGCGAAGCCGGTGGTATCACCCAGCATATTGGCGCTTATCAATTGAATTTGAAAGACGGCAATAAAATTACCATTCTGGATACGCCAGGCCATTCGGCTTTCTCTGCCATGCGCACACGCGGCGCAGCAGCGGTGGATATTGTTATCCTTGTAGTCGCAGCGGATGATGGCGTGATGCCGCAGACAATCGAGTCGATCAGTCATGCACGGGCCTCTGGCGCGCCGATTATCGTGGCGATCAATAAAATGGACGTGCCGGGCGCGAACCCGCAGAAAGTCGAAACTGATTTATTGCAGCACGAGATCATTACCGAGAGTATGTCGGGTGAAACACAAGCTGTTCAAGTCTCCGCGAAGACAGGCGCAGGTTTGGACGCGTTGATTGAAGCGATTAATCTACAGGCTGAAATCTTAGAGCTTAAAGCCAATCCGAAACGCGCGGCTGATGGTCTTGTGATCGAATCCAAAGTCGAAAAAGGCCGCGGCTCTGTGGCGACGCTTTTGGTTAAACGCGGTAATCTGAAACGCGGCGATGTTATTGTGGCCGGTGATTATTGGGGCAAAGTCAAAGCGATCAGTGATGAGCGCAATGCCCGTCTGAAACAGGCCCTGCCGAGTATGGCTGTTGAGGTCATGGGACTGGACGGCGCACCTGAACCGGGCGAGCCATTTGGCGTGGTCGAAAATGAAAATCAGGCCCGCGAAATTACGGAATATCGTCAACGCGCGCGCCGCCAAAACACGGCGGCTCCAACGGCGATGGCGTCGATGGAACAGATGATGGCCAAGATGCAGCAGAAGCAGATTTCTGATATGCCGCTTCTGATTAAGGGTGATGTTCAAGGTTCTGTCGAAGCGATCAAATCTTCGGTCGAAGGCATGGGTAATACCGAAGTGCGCGCGCGCGTGATTTACGGCGCGGCCGGCGGAATTAGCGAGAGCGATATTTTGCTCGCCAAATCTTCCGAAGCGCCTGTCATTGCTTTTAATGTTCGCGCTAATCGTCAGGCCAAAGACTTGGCCGAAAAGGAAGGCGTCGAAATTCGCTATTACTCCATCATCTATGATTTGCTGGATGATGTGAAAGGCGTGCTTGAAGGTATGCTTGATCCGGAGCGCCGCGAAACATTCCTCGGCTACGCGACAGTCAAAGAAGTCTTCGACATTTCCAAGCTTGGAAATATTGCGGGCTCGCTCGTGACCGAAGGCATGGTCAAACGCGGTGCAGGTGTGCGCTTGCTGCGTGATGATGTCGTAATCCACGAAGGCGAGCTCTCCACGCTTCGCCGCTTTAAGGATGAAGTTGAGAGCGTCGTCTCAGGTACTGAATGCGGTATCGGATTTAAAGGCTATCACGACATTCGCAAAGGCGATCAAATCGAATGCTTTAGCGTCGAGCACGTCAAACGGAATTTGGATGATGTAAACAAAGCAGAAGCCGAAAAGAAAAAAGCCGAGGATAAGGCGAAGAAAGCCGCTGAAGCTGCGGAGGCCGCTGCTGAAGCGTAAAGCTGACTTTTTTCATAAGTTAAAAACAAAAGCCGCTCCTTTGGGGCGGCTTTTTATTTGGATAAAATCTCTCAGACCTACCCTATAGTTAAACTGTCATTGAGAAATTGAGAGGCCTACTCGTCTTCGTCAAACCCGCTTTCAACAAGCTCGACGAGCGCGGCGAGCGCGGCTTTGGCTTCGACGCCTGCTGCGCTGATGGTGAGCTGCTCGCCGACGGCGGAGCCGAGCATGAGCAGTTCCATTATACTATCCGCAATAACCGTTTCCGCGCCGCATGTATTATGACTGGTAACTTTGACGATGGCGTCAAATCCGCTTGCGGTCGTCATGAATTTAGCAGAGGCGCGGGCGTGTAGGCCGCGTTTGTTGACCAGTGTCACTTTGGCAGTAAGAGGCGTGAACACAGGGCGGGCCTATACGTCGCCGGCAAGCACTTCGGAAGCGATAGCGATATAGCGGATGCCGGCCTCTTTGGCTTTGGCGGCCGCGTCAGCCAGATTATGCGTGCGGCGCGCTTCGGAAAGTTTAATGAGCATAGGTAAATTAACGCCTGCAATGACTTCAACATGTCCGGCTTTAAGCAGCGAAATCGCTAGATTTGATGGCGTCCCCCCAAACATATCGGTCAACAATATAACGCCGTCACCACCGTCAACGGCTTTGACGGCGGAGCGAATATCATCACGGCGACGCTCCATATTATCATCCGCGCCGATACAGACCGTGTCCATATGATCTTGGGGGCCGACAACATGTTCTGTTGCTTTACGTAGTTCGACGGCCAATTTGCCGTGGGTGACGATGACTAAACCAATCACGCAATATCCTTTTCTCGGGGGCACGTTATAAATTGCCCGAAAGGACAGTTAACCAAGATTTTGACGTTTTGAAAACAGTTAATTGCGCTTTTTGCGGTGCTAACGTATGAGAAAATATGACGAATAAAACAAAGCCCTCCGAAGAAGCGCCTGAGCCAAAACGCGAGATTGATCCGCGCTTGCTCGAGATCTTGATTTGCCCGAAAACACGCGGGCCGTTATCTTATGATCGTTCCAAGAATGAACTGGTGAGTAAACGCGCCAAGCTGGCCTATCCGATCCGCCGCGGCGTACCGATAATGCTCCCGGATGAGGCGCGCAAACTTGGCTGATCCGGCCGCGACTTTCGGGCTGCTCTCGCTCGCGCCGCCTGTGCTCGCCATTGGTCTTGCGCTAGTGACACGGCAAGTCTTTGTTTCGCTCCTCGCGGGGATATGGCTAGGCTTTATTATCCTTGCGGGCGGCAATCCCATTAGCGGAACCTTTGATACATTTGACGGTTTCGTCGCTGTATTTGCCAGCGGTTATAATACGCATATTATTATTTTCACCCTACTTATTGGGGCGTTGATTGGACTTGTACAATATTCCGGCGGCGTTGAGGGCTTCGTTCAAGCCCTTCTGGGCCGACTCGATAAAATGGATACAAAGGCGCGAAGCCGCGGGCAGCGTATACGCGTTGAGTTGTTGGCGCTCGCAACAGGCTTTTTGCTCTTTATCGAAAGTAATATTTCCATTCTGACGGTCGGAACCGTCTACCGTCCCATCACGGACAGACTTGGCGTGCCGCGCGAGAAGCTCGCATATATTACCGATAGTAGCAGTTCGCCGTCCTGTATTCTAATTCCGTTTAATGCTTGGGGGGCATATATTGCGGCGCAGCTTGCTATTCAATCCGTTCAAAATCCATTTGGCTTAGTTCTCGAAACGATTGCATTTAATTTCTATCCTATTTTGGTGATCTTGACGCTAGTCTTCGTCATCATCTCCGGCAAAGATTTTGGGCCGATGAAAACCGCAGAGCGGCGCGGAACATTATTGCGCGAGGGCGCGGAGCCAATGATGGGCGGTGAGATAACCGCTATCACGCCGCCTGACGCTACGCCGCGCCGCGCGATCAATATGTTCATTCCCATGGGGGTGATGATTATCCTTATGCCCGTCTTTATGATTTACACGGGGTGGAATGACGGCGCAGGGAATGCCTTTAAGGCCTTGCAAAATGGCGCAGGCGAAAAAGCGGTTCTCTACGCGGTCAGTGCCGCAATTTTGGTGGCCATGTTTATGTACCGCGCGCAGGGGCTTTCGAGTTTCAAAAATATGATCGACTTATCGCTGAAATCTATGGGCGGCATGTTGCCGCTCGCGCTTCTTATGGTGATGGCCTTTGCGCTAGGACAGCTTTGTAAAGATTTAGGCACAGGATATTTTGTCGCCGAGCAAGCACAGCGCTTTCTGTCTCCGGCGCTTGTTCCGATGATTATATTTTTAAGTGCCTGCTTCATTGCTTTTGCGATGGGGACCAGCTGGACGACCTTTGCGATTATGATTGCGATCGCTGTGCCGCTGGCGGTGGAGCTGGATTTATCCGTCTCGCTCTGCGTGGCGGCGGCGCTCGGCGGCGGGATATTTGGCGATCACTGCTCGCCTATATCCGACACTTCAATCATATCATCCATGGCCACGGCTAATGACCATATTGATCACATCCGCACGCAGCTGCCTTACGCCTTATTATGCGGCGGCCTCGCGGCTTTGTTCTATCTGATCGCAGGCATCGTCGCGGCGTAACCAATTAGACTGAATTAAGGCACAAAGCGTCATAACTTCGCCCTAAGCGGACATTACCAGTACATTACGAAATTAAGGCAAGGTAATAGTCGCGCTCTTGGCAGACAGGATGAAGCGGGCTAGCTTGCTCAACGGGCTGGAGGCTAAAATTATGACATCTATCGCGCTTGTCGATGACGACGAAAACATTCTGACATCTGTATCTATGTTCCTTGAGGGCGAAGGATATGAGGTGCGCACATATCACGAAGGCGTTAGCGCGCTCAAAGCGTTGACCCGTAATCCGCCCGACATTGCGATTTTCGATGTGAAGATGCCGCAAATGGACGGGTTGGAATTACTGCGCCGCTTGCGCCAGACCAGCAATATGCCGGTCATTTTCCTGACCTCCAAAGATGATGAATTTGACGAGGCGATTGGCCTGAATATGGGCGCGGATGATTATATCACCAAGCCGTTCAGTCAGCGCCTGCTTGGAGAGCGTATCAAAGC
>CALLBH010000067.1 GCA_938001945.1 uncultured Robiginitomaculum sp. | reverse complement strand
TGTCCACTCTTGCGGCTTTGACTCCGTGCCGTTTGATTTCGGTGTTTACGCCGCCCAAGATGAAGCCCGCGCCAATCACGGCGGGCCGATTACCCGAGTCAAAGGCCGCGTGCGTAAAATGCAGGGCACGTTCTCTGGCGGGACGGCCGCCAGCTTTATGGAGACCATGAAGCGCGCAGGCCGCGAGCCGGAGATTTTGAACTGGCTCAAAGACCCGTTTAGCCTGACCCCTGATTTTGACGGCCCGAAACAGCCCCACGGCATGAAGCCGGTTTTCGACGAAGACATTAATAGCTGGTCAGCGCCGTTCATTATGGCCTCGATTAACACCAAAAATGTCCACCGCTCAAACGCGCTGCTCGGCCATATCTATGGCAAAGATTTTGTCTATGACGAAATGGTACTGACGGGCCCGGGGGAGCAAGGCCAGAAAATCGCCGAAGACATGGCGAATGCCGGAAGCCCCATGGCGAAAAACCCGCCCAAGCCCGGCGAAGGCCCGTCGAAATCCGAACGTGAAAATGGATTCTACGAAGCGATCTTTACCGGCGAAGCTGCCGACGGCACGCGCGTCACCTCCGTTGTCGGCGGCGACCTTGATCCCGGCTATGGCAGCACATCCCGCATGATCACCGAATGCGCCCTGACGTTAACACGGAATGTCGACCGCGCCGCCACACCCGGCGGCGTCTACACCCCCGCCGCTGCGCTGGGCCGTCACGGTATTGAGCGCTTGATTGAGAATGCGGGGCTTTACTTCAGATTCGAATAGTTCGGAGACGATTGGCGAAGCCAAATATTTGCTCCAGTGGAGCAAATATAGTCGGAGAACGCCACGGTAGTGGCCAAATAAGCCTCATCCTGAGGCGACGCGCAGCGTCGGGACTCGAAAGACGAGGCGGCCAACAGAGTGAATTTCACGTAAAGCCCGTCATTGCGACGCGAGCTTGCTCGCCCGCAATCCATGCCTAGATCGCGCGGCGATTAAAACATCAAGATATGGATTCCGGCTGCGCTCCGCGCAGGTCGGAATGACGAAGCGCGTGGGGGTTCTACTCTTCAACGTCCCTTGGCCGCGGCACGAATTCATCCAGCATACTGCTCGGAAAACTGTCGCTGTGGATTTTGCCGTTGCGGTCGAACCATTGGCAGGCCCATGCGTCGCCGTCGGCGGATTTGATGGTCATTTTTGGGCCGCCGGATTTGAGGCGAACGATTTGGCCGTTTTCGAAATGTGTCATGGCAGGCTTTCTTTCGATTTACTTTTGAATTGAAACTTGGGCTGCGTCCAAACCTACACGCTCGCTAAACGCTCGCGCATGCGTCCTTACGGACGGTTTGGACAATTACTCAATGAGTTCGCTTTGCTCACAAGTCGCGATTGATATAATCGCTCCCCCGGAGCGATTATATCAATCGTCCATTTTAAGAGCCGCAATAAACGCCTCTTGAGGAATCTCGACTCGTCCGAACTGCCTCATGCGTTTCTTACCCTTTTTCTGTTTATCCAGAAGCTTGCGCTTTCGGCTGGCGTCGCCGCCATAGCATTTTGCGGTCACGTCTTTGCGCATGGCCGCGATGGTTTCGCGGGCGACGACTTTGCCGCCGATGGCGGCTTGGACCGGGATTTTGAACAGGTGGCGCGGGATGAGGTCTTTGAGGCGTTCGCACATTTGGCGGCCGCGAGACTCAGCGCGGTCGCGGTGGACGAGCATGGAGAGCGCATCAACGGGGTCGCCATTTACGAGGATGCTCATTTTGACCAAATTGCCGACCCGCACGCCAATGGCTTGATAGTCAAAACTAGCGTAGCCTTTGGATGCAGATTTTAGGCGGTCATAGAAATCAAACACGACTTCGTTGAGCGGTAATTCATATTCGACCATGGCGCGGTTGCCGACATAGGATAATGTCGTTTGGATGCCGCGGCGATCTTGGCAAAGTTTTAAAATGCCGCCCAGATAATCATCCGGCGTCATAATGGTGGCTTTAATCCACGGCTCGTGAATTTCCTCAATCGCCATGACGTCGGGCATATCGGCGGGGTTATGAAGATGCTGCTCTGTGCCGTCGCGCATTTTGATGGTGTAGACCACGGACGGGGCCGTCGTAATCAGGTCGAGATCAAATTCACGTTCAAGGCGCTCTTGGATGATTTCCAAATGCAGCAATCCAAGAAATCCGCAGCGAAAGCCAAAACCCAGCGCGGCGGATGTTTCCATCTCAAAACTAAAGCTGGCATCGTTCAGACGCAGGCGTCCCATCGCCGCGCGTAGGTCGTCAAAGTCGGCAGCGTCCACGGGAAAGATACCACAAAACACGACAGGCTGCGCGGGTTTAAATCCGGGCAAGGCGACTTCGGTGGGGCGTTTATCTTCGGTGACGGTATCGCCTACGGCGGCGTCCGCAACTTCTTTGATGGAGGCGGTGAAAAACCCAACTTCGCCCGGACCGACGAATTTGCTGTCAGTTGGCTTGGGGTTAAATGTGCCGACTTTGTCGACCGTATAGGTCGCGCCCGTCGCCATGGTGCGAATTTTCATGCCTTTTTTGATGGCTCCGTCATAGACACGGAACAACACGACCACGCCCATATATTGATCATACCACGCATCGACGAGCAGCGCTTTGAGCGGCTTTTCGGCGTCGGCGATTTCGGGCGCGGGCAAGCGCGTGACAATGGCCTCTAAAACGTCTTGGATGCCCAGGCCGGATTTGGCGGAGCACTCAATCGCCTCGCTGGCGTCAATGCCGATCACGTCTTCGATTTGAATTTTAATGCGCTCAGGCTCTGCCGCCGGAAGGTCGATTTTATTGAGCACCGGCACAATCTCGTGGTCATGCTCGATGGCTTTATAGACATTCGCCAGCGTCTGCGCCTCAACCCCTTGGGAGGCATCCACAACCAAAATAGAGCCTTCGCAGGCCGACAGGCTGCGCGAGACTTCATAGGCGAAATCGACGTGGCCGGGCGTATCCATCAAATTGAGAATATAGGTCTCGCCGTCATTGGCGGGATATTCTAGCCGTACGGTTTGGGCCTTGATGGTGATGCCGCGTTCGCGTTCAATATCCATATTATCGAGCACTTGCTCGCTCATTTCGCGATCGGTCAGGCCGCCGCAAAAGCTAATGAGGCGGTCGGCGAGCGTCGACTTGCCGTGGTCAATATGGGCCACGATGGAAAAGTTACGGATTTTGCTTTGATCAGTCATAATCGGCTTCTACTGTGAGGGGCAAATTTCGCAAGACTTTATAACGGTGGCTTGGGGTCGCAGTGCTTTTAAAGTAAGCCCCCCATCCCCCTTCGCTGCGCTCAGGGTACTTCCCCCGTAAACGGGAGAAGGTTGTTCTTTCTTGATGCGAAAATCTTCCCCTGTTTACGAGGGAAGTGGGCCACGACCATAGGGAGTGGGTCGATGGGGGCTACTCCAAAACGATCAGCTGCCCCCATTCAGATTTACGCTTCGCCATGGCCGCAATAAAGGGACAGGACGGAATGATCTTAAAACCGCGCGCGGCCGCGTCATTAAACAGCGCGGCGGCCAGCGCCTTGCCGACGCCTTTACCGCCCAGCGCTTTCGGGACGCCCGTGTGATAGCCATCAACCAAATCATCACTGAGGCGGCGGTAATTGAGTTCGGCTTCATGCCCGTCAATCATGACGACATATCGTCCTTGTTCTTCGCGCTGAATATCCATGATAACGTCTCCTTGCTAAATCGTAATATAGCAGCCGCCATATTTTCGTCATTCCTTAACCCTAATTAACCATGATGGGGGAAATTAAAAGGAGCGGCGACCATGGCCACCACATTAAAACTCTTATCTGCCCTTATGCTGGGCGCGGCGCTGACCACAGGCTGCGCGACGACGAATGACGCGCCGGGTCAAGCCAGCGGCTATGATAAAGCCAAACAGCAAAAAGCCGATATGGAGCAAAATGAAGTCGTTCAAGCGGTCTCAACGCATTTGGGCGTAACCTCCGAGAGCGCGGCCAGCGTGGTTGAACGCCTATTTCGCGAACAAGGCCGCCCCGATGCCTATATTACCGGCGAAGAAGGCGGCGGCGCAGTTGTCGCCGGACTGTTTTGGGGTAAAGGCACCTTATGGATGAAGGACGGCACCTCTATGCCGATTTATTGGCAAGGCCCAACAGTTGGATTTGATGGCGGAATCGATGCCTCCAAAGTGTTCACTTTGGTTTATGATCTTGATGATCCGAATTATATCTTCCAGCGCTTCCCCAAAGCCGAAGGGAGCGCATTCTTTATCGCCGGAATGGGCGTCAATTATCAACGCGCCAACGGA
>CALLBH010000066.1 GCA_938001945.1 uncultured Robiginitomaculum sp. | reverse complement strand
TGGGTACGCATATGGTGACGATTGAAACGACCCATGCGGTGAGCGTGTTAGAGGCGGAACAGTTTAATGATTACCTTGATGAGGAGGGGCTAACGCCGATCAAAGTTGCGCGCCTGCAAAATCGAACTCAGGACGAGGCGGGGCATGAGATTTATTCCCGCCGGGGTAAAGCGTTGTTCCAAGTCGGGCCCTATACGGGCTCGCAAGACAATGTCGTGACAGCCCCCATCGGCATGACGCTTGAGATTGTGCCCACAGTTAATCCATATTCCGTTGATCACGATGAAGATTTGCCGGTTCAGATTTACTATCGCGGAAAGCTAACATCCGGCGTGACCGTTTTGTTGATCGATATGGATAGTGATGTCGGTATCATTGAGAAACATATCTCTGATGAAACCGGGACGGCAACATTTTCGCGTCCGCAGACAGGGCGCTGGATGATTCATGCGGTCTGGTCAGCGCCGCTTCCTGATACGGAAGATGCGGATTTTGACACGACATTTAGTAGTCTAAGCTTCGGGTTTTAATTACCCCGCAGCATCCACTTCTTCTTCAGTGTCTTTGCGCCATGGATGCATCATTTGTCCCCAAAACGATGTTGGGATTTTTTTGACGGTGCCGTAATGGGCGGGCCAGTGTTTTCCGGGCATGTGATATGTCCCAAACAGCTTATCAAAAAGCGGCGTATGTACGGCGTAATTGGTATCTATGGCTGGTTCTTCGCTGCTGTGATGCCAGTGGTGATATTGCGGCGTGCAGAAAATATATTTTAGCGGGCCGACAGGAATATTGACATTAGAGTGGACATAGACGGCTTGGAAGGCCGCGATGCCGACATAAATATCAAGCGCGCCCTTGGTTGTGCCTAGCAGATAGAGCGGTACAAGCGCAAGGCAGCGGTCAGTGATTGTTTGAAAGACATGATTGCGCGACCCTGCCATCCAATCCATATTTTCTGTGCTGTGATGCACGGCGTGGAATTTCCACAGATCCGGATTTTCATGAAAGAAGCGATGCGACCAATACAGCACGAAGTCTGCGGCGATAATCAGTATGATAACTTGCACGAATGTTGGCAGTGATTGGATCGTGGCTTGGAAACCGTCATGAATGGCCCAGCCAAAGACAGTCTCAACGAAACCGTTCCCAATAAGCAGCAGCACAGTCAGCAAGAGGTGATTGAACGCGAAATACCAAGTATCGAGTTCCCACCCCGGGCGAAGAATGACTTGGTCGCGATATTTAGGAAAAACCTTCTCAAGAAAAATGAACAGGATTGCCGAAACGACCAGGGCCAAAATCAACCAATCCAATCCCAAGGCGAGCGCGGTCGGTTCAACGGGGCCAAGCGGTATAGAATATCCGCCAAGGGCAAATGCTGCGGCGGTGGAGAGTATCCCCACAGAGGCGAGGCGGCGATATTTCGCCATGACGAAATTCAGCAAACCAAAACCGAGCGCGGCAAACATGCCATATTTTAAAACTTGCTGTAGGAAGGCCGCGTCATATGCGGCGCGCAGCTCCGTCGTCGTGAGATATTGCGGGAATTTGAAACAGAGCACAGTCAGAAGTGACAACACGCCCAAGGTGCAAGCGAGCGTACCGGAGATTTTGCCATCTCCGAATCGAAAGGCGCGATGCTCCATGTCTTCGATTTGGCGCGGCGTGTAGGTGTATTCGCCCGCATCTGTTTGGCCTTGGTTCTGATCCGTCATAGCGCTCCCCGCAGTGTCTGTATCAGTAAAGTCTAGCGCAGTTTGGCCCGAAAGGTTTTAATTAATGGTAATCCACAGCTTTGAGCCCAAGCCGTGCGGGCGGCGCTGGACAGGGCGTGCATTTCGCGTCAATTTCCGCGTCAGTATGTATAGCTCTATACACAGCTCTTGAAATTAGAACAAAAATAGAACATATAGAGCGTAAATTTTAAAGAGGATAAAATGGCGGGTTCAATTAACAAAGTTACGCTCATCGGAAATGTGGGCAATGATCCGGAAATTCGGTCGTTCAATAATGGCGGCAAGGTCGCCAATTTCTCTCTCGCGACATCCGAGAGCTGGAAAGATCGTAATAGCGGCGAGCGCAAAGAGAAAACAGAGTGGCACCGCATTGCCATCTTCCAAGAGGGCTTGGTCGGCGTCGTTGAGCGTTATGTCAAAAAAGGCTCCAAACTTTACATCGAAGGCAAGCTGCAAACGCGTAAATGGACAGACCGCGACGGTAATGAGAAATATACCACAGAAGTCGTGCTGCAAGGTTATGGCGGCAATCTAACAATGCTTGACGGACGCGATAGCGGCGGCGGCGGACGCTCATCCGGCGGTGGATATAATCAAGGCGGCGGCGGAGGTTACAACCAAGGCGGCGGAGATAATCGCGGCGACTATGGCGGCGGTTCAAACCAAGGCGGCGGGTCACGTAGCGCATCATCTATGGATGGCCCAAAGCAGGACTTTGAACTGGATGACGAGATTCCGTTCTAGGCTTCGTCATGAACATTTCATTTATTGGCCGCGTACTGAGCAAAATTAGCTCTGATAACCCGAATCACGATGTGGTCTATCAGGAGATCATGCTTGAGGCGAAAGCCTATGATGACGAGTCGGCGCGCCAAGCCATGACAACGATGGTCAAAGCCCAAGAGGGTGCGCGCAAAAATGCACAGGGCGACACACTGACGGTCAGCTTTGATCGCGTGATTGACGTAAAGCCCGTGCTGGACGATATTTTTACCGATGGGGTGAGGGCGCTATATCGTCGTCATTTCACGCAGGCGGATGCATTGGACGTGTTTTCCCGCGACGAATAACCTTACGGCTTTGCAATTTAAAATATCAGGCTCGCCCTTTTCTTGCCCCATTGCTATGTGTTATGGAGTAACACGATAGGACAAGATTTTGGTCAGTTTGATTGAAGAGCAGGGGCAGGCAGCGCAGCGCGAGACGCGCGGCGTCATGACTATGTTTACGCGGCTCAACTCGAATAAGATCCTGACCACTTTATTCCGCGATCCCCGACATTTCCAAATTACAGCGCTCTCAACGCTCGTGATGATGGGCACATTCTACTACGCCTTTGGCTTGCCGCTCTGGCATGTGCTGGCTTGTGTTGGCAGCACGGTAGGGACACAATTTGTCGGTGATAAAATTACGGGCCGCAAATTTGACGCCCGCAGCCCCATGATTAGCGCGCTGTCCCTGACGCTGCTCTTGCGCACGGGCTCTATATGGCTTTCACTCGCCGCTGGGATCATTGCTATTGGCAGCAAATATGTCGTGCGCTGGCGCGGCAAACATATTTTTAATCCGGCTAACGTTGCGCTGGTTATTCTGGCGCTGTTGTTTGATTCTGCGTGGGTCTCTCCGGGGCAATGGGGCGCGGCGCCTTGGCTGGCGATTGCGCTGTTCGGGATTGGCGGCATTGTGACGAAGAAGGCGAGCCGCTGGGACGTTAGCCTTGCTTTCCTAGGTAGTTACGCTGCGCTGATCTTTGGCCGCGCGATCTGGCTGGGCGACCCTTTCGCGATACCCGTGCACCAAATGCAAAGCGGCGCGCTTCTGATTTTTGCCTTCTTTATGATATCCGATCCCAAGACGACGCCCAATGCCCGCGTGGGGCGCCTTCTTTATGCTGCGCTGGTCGCGACGATTGGATTTACTATTCAATTTGCATTTTATAAATCGGCAGGCGTGATTATCGCGCTTGTGCTGACTGCGCCGCTTGTTCCGTTTTTCGATTACTTTTTCCCTGCCAGCCGTTATTACTGGCCAAACCAGACGCCGCCGCGCGTCACGCCTGATACCCAACCGAAAGGAGTGTCTCATGATACCGTCCAAGCTTAAACTCGCCCTGACCGGAGGCATAGCGCTATCCATGCTCGCCGTCGCCGCGCCTGCATCCGCATTTTGCGGATTTTATGTCGCCAAGGCCGATACGGAATTGTTCAATGAAAGCTCTAAAGTCGCCATCGTGCGCGACGGGGATCGTACCGTCATCACTATGGCCAATGATTATGAAGGCGACCCAACAGAATTTGCCATGGTCATTCCAGTCCCGACAGTCATCACGAAAAACCAAGTCCATGTGTCAGATGTGAGTTTACTGGACCATCTCGACGCCTACACCGCCCCGCGCCTTGTTGAGTATCACGATAGCAATCCTTGCGCGCCAGAGATGATGGAAGACGAAATTGTAGTGACGGCACGTGGTCAGCAAGCTCCAGTTCTGGCCATGTCAAAAAATATGGAAAGCGCTGCGGATCTCGGTGTTACAATCGAAGAAACATTCACAGTTGGCGAATACGATATTCTTGTCCTATCTGCGCGTGAGAGCTCCGGCCTTCAAACGTGGCTGACGACGAATGGCTATAAAATTCCGACGGGCGCAGACCGCGTGCTGGACAGCTATATCAAACAAGACATGAAATTCTTCGTGGCTAAAGTGAACCTTGATGAAAAAGCCAAAGCGGGCGGCGAAATGCTTCGCCCGATTGCGGTGGCCTTTGAGTCGCCTAAATTTATGCTGCCCATTCGTTTGGGCACGGTGAACTCCAAAGGCTCGCAAGATTTATTTGTCTATGCGCTGACCCGCAATGGCCGCGTTGAGACAACGAATTATCGCACAACGAAAATTCCGACGGATGTTAATTTGCCGGAATTTGTCGAAGGCGACTTTGCAAATGTTTATCCAGCGATGTTCTCCAAAGCGATTGACCGCCAAGGCGGCTCTGGCGTCGTGATGGAATATGCGTGGGACATGAATTGGTGTGACCCCTGCGCGGCTGATCCGCTCTCCGTGGCGCAGCTTAAAGAACTTGGCGCGTTCTGGGTTGGCGGAAATGGCGACATGCAACGCGGCGGCGGCAAGGGCATGGCCCGTGACGTTTATGTGACGCGCCTTCATGTGCGCTATGACGCCGAGAGCTTCCCTGAAGATTTGAAATTCCAAGCCACAGGCAACCGCCAGAACTTCCAAGCGCGCTACGTCATGCAAAAGGCCTTTGATGGTTCCATGGAGTGCAAAGCGGCTAATCGCTACAAAAAAGAAGTCAATAAGCGTCAAGACAAAGAAATCGCGACGCTGGCCAACCTAACAGGTTGGGACAAGTCCGAAATTCGCGAGAAAATTAAAGTCTCCGGTGTTGGCATGAAATTCGACGTCGACGGTCCATCCGGTGATAATTGGTGGAGCGATATGTGGGGCGACAAAGACGAGTAGTCTTTAAGTCACAATACAGCATTAAAAAGCCGCGCTGGTTCTAGCGCGGCTTTTATTGTTTTGGGTGCTTGGATTTACTTACTGATCACAGCACACGCGATACGCGGGCCAGCGGCTCCGCTGGGCTGTGAGGCATAATCATCGGCTTTGGCGTGAACGATGATTGCTGAGCCATTTGCGTCTTTGAGTGTTGGTAAATCGCTGCCGCCGAGCGAGACGCGCATATTCATGCCTTCGAAAACGCCCGTGCCATTTGGACCGACTTCAATATTCTCCATATCGCCGGCATGGGGCCCGTCTTCGACGTCAAAGCCGTGGGAGCTCATAGCGGGATTGAAGTGCCCGCCCGCGCTTTTGAAATCCGGGCCTTCGCACAAGCCTGTCTCGTGGAAGTGGAAGGCATGCGAGCCCGGACTCATATCTTTGACCGAAAGACGATAGCCAATGCCGGCCATTTCCTTATTTTCCCATAGCACAACATATCCCGTGTTCTCACCCTGTGGAGTTTGCAATTGCTCTACCATGACATTTATATCTGTGCCTTTGATCTGAAATTGCTCGCCATTATTATTGACCAAGGTCATGCCGTTTTCGGTCTTAATACTGAGCGTGTTGTTGTCATTAGAACAGGCCGATACTGTCAGCGCGGCTATGGCTATACAGGGTAGAATACGGGTGAGATGTTTCATTTTTAGATCCTCGGCAGTGATGAAGTGTTAGCAAGAGTGTAGACCGCGTGAGGCGTCATTTCTAGATTATTCTAACCCGCAAAATGGTATATTAAAATTAGGCCGCAAATTTGCGCGCAAGGGGGCAAACTGCTAGGGATTAAAGATAATTTAGGCGGTCCGATTCGGATGGCATAAAACCATATTGGGGTAATATTTTGAGCGACGATACTGACATTCCTGAAGGCGAAAACCCGCCAGCAGATCCGCCCAAAACGCCATCTGATCTTGTGCTGCCTGCGGGTGATGTATCGCCTGTCTTCATCGAAGACGAGATGAGCCGATCTTATCTCGATTACGCAATGAGCGTGATTGTCTCGCGCGCTATTCCTGATGTCCGCGATGGCCTGAAACCCGTTCACCGCCGTATAATTTACGCCATGCACGAAAATGGCTTTACGCGCGACAAGCCTTATATGAAATCAGCCCGTGTTGTCGGGGACGTGATGGGTAAGTATCACCCGCATGGCGATAGCGCGATTTATGACGCGCTGGTGCGCATGGCGCAGGATTTCTCTATGCGCCTTCCGCTCCTCGATGGCCAAGGTAATTTCGGCTCAGTCGACGGCGATAACCCGGCTGCGATGCGTTACACCGAAGTACGCATGGACCGCGCCGCAGGCGCGCTACTGCAGGATATCGACAAGAACACAGTCAATTTCCAAGACAATTATGACGGTAAAGAGCAAGAACCGGTCGTCCTTCCTGCCAAATTCCCGAACCTATTGGTGAACGGCGCGAGCGGTATCGCTGTCGGTATGGCGACGAATATTCCGCCGCATAATCTCGGCGAAGTTTTGGACGGCGCGATGGCGCTGCTTGAAAATGGCGCCTTAACCGATGAAGAAATGCTTGCGCTCGTGCCCGGGCCAGATTTCCCGACAGGCGGGCTAATTATGGGCCGCGCGGGTTCCAAAGCGAGCGTGCTGACCGGGCGCGGCTCAATTATCATGCGTGCCAAGACTGAGATCGAAGAAATCCGCAAAGACCGCTTTGCGATTGTCGTCACGGAAATACCGTTCCAAGTGAACAAAGCCAATATGATCAAAAAGATCAGTGAGTTGGTGCGCGATAAACGCGTCGAAGGCATTGCGCATATCCAAGATGAATCTGACCGCGTGGGTATGCGCGTCGTGATCGAGCTTAAACGTGACGCGGTCGCCGATGTTGTCCTCAACCAGCTTTTCCGCTTTAGCCAACTGCAGCAAAACTTTAGCGCCAACATGCTCGCGCTAAATGGCGGACGTCCGGAGCAGATGAATGTGAAGCAAATGCTCCAGGCGTTTCTGGCGTTTCGCGAAGACGTCATTGCGCGGAGCTCTAAATTTGATTTGGCCAAAGCCCGTGACCGCGCGCATATCTTGGTCGGTCTTGCGACGGCTGTTGCTAATATTGACGAAATTATCCGTATTATCCGTAGCTCTGCTAATCCCAAAGACGCGCGTGAGAACCTTATTGCCCGCACTTGGGATGCCCAAGATATGGGGCCGCTAATTAAGCTCATTGCTGATCCGCGCTCTAAACTGCTTGATGACGGCACAATTCAGCTGACTGAAGAGCAGGCCAAAGCAATCCTTGATCTGCGCCTGTTGAAATTGACTGCGTTAGGTATGGACGAGATTACCGAAGAGGCTGAAAAGCTTGCGGCGAAAATTACGGACCTGCTCGATATTCTGCGTAGTCGTGACCGTGTGCGCGATATTATTCGCGGCGAGCTGACTGAGATGCGCGAGAAATTCGCGACGCCGCGCCGCTCTATCTTTACCGAAGGCGGCATCGATTTCGACGATGAAGACTTGATTGCGGTTGAAGATATGGTCGTCACAGTGACAGCGTCCGGCTATGTCAAGCGTACGCCGCTAGATACATATCGCGCGCAGCGCCGCGGCGGCAAAGGCCGCTCGGGTATGGCGATGAAGGATGAGGATTACGTCACAACCGTGTTCGTCGCCTCGACCCATACGCCGGTGCTGTTCTTTAGCTCTACAGGCATGGCGTATAAGCTGAAAGTTTGGAAATTGCCTGTCGGCGGCCCCGCGACGCGCGGACGCTCTTTGGCCAATATCCTCCCGCTGGGCCAAGACGAACATATTAATTCCATCATGGCGCTACCTGAGGATGAAGAGACGTGGAAAGATTTAGACATCGTCTTTGCCGCGCGTAGCGGCGGGGTTCGCCGTAATTCTTTGGCTGATTTCACGCGCGTGAACCGCAATGGAAAAATCGCGATGAAGCCTGATGAAGGCGACGGCATTGTTGATGTTCGCGTGGTCAGCGAAGATGACGACGTTATGCTGACAACGGCGCTCGGAAAATCCATCCGCTTCAAAGTCACCGATGTGCGCCGTTTTGTGGGCCGCACATCATCCGGCGTTCGCGGCATCAAGCTGGCGAATTACGGCGAAGAAGGCGGCGACGAAGTCATTTCAATGGCAATACTGCGTCACGTCGATATCGAAACCGACGAAGCGCGTGCCTATATGAAACATGCTAATGCCATGCGCCGCGCCCTCGGTGATGACGCCGAGGACGATAGCGAAGACGATGTCGAAGTCGAAACGTCTCTCGACGAAGAGCGCCTTGGCTTCTTACAAGCGAATGAGCAGTTTTTGCTTACTTTGGCCGAAGACGGCATGGGCAAACGCAGTAGCTCTTATGACTACCGCTGTATGAACCGCGGCGGGCAGGGCGTTACGGCGCAGAATCTCTCTCGTAAGGGCGGCGATGATGCGCGTCTGGTTCGGAGTTTCTCCATTGAGGAAGATGACGAAATCATGATGGTCACAGACGGCGGCCAGCTTATCCGCTGCCCGATCCGCAACATCCGCGTCGTCTCCCGAAGCTCACTCGGCGTGCGCGTGATTACTGTCAAAGACGGCGAACGCGTCGTGTCGGTAGAGCGCATCGAAGATAATGATGATGAGGACGGCGAAGAGGCTGCAGGTGAAGTCAATTCAAATCCACCAGAAGCGCCTGCGTCTTAAAAGCGAGTCACATTTAAAATGCATCGCAGAGCCGCAGCTAAATTAGCTGCGGCTTTGTCGTTTTTGCTCTCAATTTATTGGCGCATTTATGATGATTAATTTTTATTTACCATAAGTGCACCAATCTAAAATTCACCCGCGTATCATCTTTAGCAGTATTGCGTAGAAAGCCTGCCAAAAGGTCAGGCTGTATAATATTAGGGTCCTGATACATGTCTAAATTATCCATTCTCAAAACACTCACATTTGGCACTGCGCTCAGCGCGGGTGGCTTCCTTATGGCCGTAACAGCGCAAGCTGATGGCACGCCAGAATGTAATTCTACACTTCTTGAGCCGACGGCTTTGGAATGCGGTGTTGGAACCACTGCGACTGGTCCTGATGCGACGGCGGTAGGGACCCAAGCAACTGCGGATGGCCCGTCAACAACAGCCGTTGGCGGTGAGTCGACTGCGCGCGGTCCCGGCGCTACGGCGGTTGGATGGCGCGCTATGGCATTGGCCGAGCGCGCACAAGCTTTTGGACACTTGGCGACAGCGACAGGCGTGAGGTCCTTAGCCGTTGGCGAAGCGGCATCTGCATCGGGTTTAGAGTCAACAGCGCTAGGTAATTTATCTTCGGCGAGCGGACGTAATTCATTGGCGGCGGGTACAGACTCCAATTCAAGCGGGGAGCTATCAACCGCTCTTGGCGGCGAGTCGGAAGCAAGCGGTCTTGCCTCAACTGCAACAGGATTTCGCTCTACGGCATCCGGCGATCGGTCTTCTGCATATGGTCATAACTCGACAGCATCCGGTGACAGATCATCAGCCTTTGGTAATGGCAGCTCTGCCCTTGGGCTCGAGAGCGTCGCGATGGGTAATCTCGCCGTTGCTGATGGCGTTGACGCTTTGGCGATTGGCACAGAAGCCCGCGCTGATGGCAACTCAACGACAGTTGTTGGCGGCGAAGCAGAAGCGATGGGCCCCGGCGCAACAGCTATCGGGTGGCGCTCATCAGCTCTGGCCGAGCGCGCGCAGGCCTTTGGTCATCTTGCGACGGCGACGGGTGTTCGGTCTCTTGCTGTCGGCGAAGCAGCCACAGCAAATGGACTTGAGTCAATTGCGCAAGGTAATCTGGCGACAGCGAACGGCGTCGATGCTATTGCAATCGGTACCGAGGCCTCAGCAGATGGCAACTCCACAACTGTTCTTGGCGGCGAAGCTCAGGCCATGGGCCCCGGCGCGACAGCGATTGGCTGGCGCTCCGAAGCCACAGCAGAACGCGCGCAAGCCTTTGGCCATTTGGCCAGCGCGACGGGCGTACGGTCTCTGGCCGTCGGCGAAGCGGCATCGGCCAGTGGTCTTGAGTCAATTGCTCAAGGTAACCTTGCCAGCGCAGTTGGCGTTGACGCCGTCGCAATCGGCACCGAAGCCAGTGCTAATGGAAACTCCACAGTCGCGGTTGGCGGCGAAGCCGTTGCTGACGGCATTGCGGCGACATCCTTTGGGTGGCGTTCAAATGCCAGCGCGGAGCGTGCCCATGCCTTTGGTCACTTAGCTAATGCATCCGGCGTGCGTTCACTGGCTGTCGGCGAAGCGGCGGTTGCTGCGGGCCTGGAGTCTATTGCGCAGGGTAACCAGTCCTCCGCGACAGGGAATGACGCGATTGCAATCGGTACAATGACAACGGCGAACGGAAATTCGACAACAGTTGTTGGCGGCGAAGCCACAGCAGACGGAACAGCCGCAACAGCCTTTGGCTGGCAAGCTCAGGCAACTGCCGAGCGCGCCCATGCTTTTGGTCACTTGGCGAACGCTTCTGGCGTGCGATCACTGGCGATTGGCGAAGCGGCGAATTCATCTGGCGACGGATCTGTGGCTATCGGTAATTTAGCTAGCGCAAGCGGAATCAATTCGATTGCCATCGGTAATGGCGCATCCGCCTCGGGTGATAACCAAGTTGCAATTGGCGGAGATAATTCTGCTTATCGTCTACAGGGCATTAATTCAGCCAATGCTGCAAGCTCACAAAGCGGCGAAGTCGGCGTGGTCACAACCGACCGTAATGGTAACCTCTCGACAGATTACTCTCTATCTGGCGCATTATCTGCGAACCAAGGCCTCATCGGTCAGAACAGTGAAGCTATTCTAAGCAATCGCGGCGGTATTGCTGCTGCGATCGCGCTGGATACGGCTTATGTCCCTGCGGGTCGTAAATTCGCGATCTCTGGCGGCTATGGTTTCTATGACAGCGAAGGCGCTGTTGCAGGCTCTGCAGCGGTCCGCGTAAGCGATAACTGGCAGCTTAATGTCGGCGTCACAACGGGCACGGATAATGGCGAAACAGGCGGCCGCGCCGGTTTCAAAGCGAGCTGGTAATCTAATGATCACTGGAAACATAATGGGTCGCCTTTGGGCGGCCCTGTCCTTCATATGTATTCTGGGATTTGCCGCAATGCCTGCGCGCGCGCAGCAAGCGCCGGATGAGAATGTTTCAGCGCGTCTTGTGTGGTCAACGATGATTGCGCTAGATAACGCCAACCGCACAGGCAATTATACTGTACTGCGCGAACTGGGCACGCCGAGCTTTCAATCGCGAAACTCTCAACTTGTCCTCTCGAGTGTGTTTTCTGATCTACGGGACAATCGCGTAGATGTAGGCCGCGCGATCATGACAAAGCCGACTTACTATTTACCGCCGACGATTACGGCGGAGGGAAATTTACGCCTGCGAGGCGGCTTTGAATATCGCCCGCAATCTATTCGATTTGATCTTATTTACAGAAATCAAAATGGCGGCTGGCGATTGCACGCTATATCGGTTGCGCAAATGGATTTTGACGCTCCGCGCTAGTTTTAGAGCGCTCCGACAGTTTTACTGGAAATCGTATCACGCCGCGTTATAAGCGCGGTATGACAGATCGTATTGCATTATACCCCGGTACATTTGATCCGCTGACCAATGGTCATGCTGATATTCTTCAGCGCGCGCGAAAACTGTGCGATAAGCTTGTGATTGGCGTGGCCATTAACCGCGAGAAAGGGCCGCTCTTTGAGCTCTCTGAACGTGTGGACATGGTACAGACCGCTGTGGCGCAAATGGACGGTAAGGCCGTGGTTGAAGTTGTTCCATTTGAAGGGCTGTTGATGCATTTTGCGCAAGAGGTTGGGGCGCAGATGATCGTGCGCGGATTGCGCGCTGTGTCTGATTTCGAATATGAATTTCAGATGGCCTGTATGAATGACAAGCTTGACCCCACAATCGAAACAGTGTTCCTGATGGCTGATCCGCAGCATCAAGCAATTGCCTCGCGGCTCGTTAAGCAGATTGCCCGCCTTGGCGGCGATATTTCACAATTTGTTCCGCCCGAGGTGGAATTCAGACTGAAAGATAAATATTCATGATTTCACGTATCGCTATGTGCGCGCTAATGGGCGCCGCTTTGTTCTCTTCAGCATGTGCCAAAGAGGCTGAGCAAACATCTCAAATACCAACGGCTGATTCCGTACTCGAAACAACAGCTCAGGGCACTGATGCCTTTGCAGCTCCGGACAGTGCATGGCGCACGCCATCTCAAGATGAGCTCTTATATATTACGACGAATAAAGGCCTGATTGTTGTTGAGCTTGTTCCTGAATTTGCGCCGAAACATGTTACGCAAATCAAAGCTTTAGCGCGCAAAGAATTTTACGACCTGATTGTGTTCCATCGCGTCATTGATGGGTTTATGAATCAAACGGGCGACCCAACAGGTACGGGTACGGGCGATAGCGATTTGCCGGATATTCCGGGGGAATTTACATTCCGCCGCGGTGATGACATGCCTGTTGCTCTGATTAATCGACGCCCAGTCGACTCGCGCAACCCGAATGCCGGCATTGTTGATGTTGGATTTTACAAGAGTTTCCCCGTTGCGACGAAACCCATCTCTGATGCAGGTTGGGGGCTTGGCGGCGATACCGATGGTAAAGTCGAAGCTTGGGGCTTGCATTGCAAAGGCGTGACCTCAATGGCGCGTAGCCAGAACCCAAATAGCGGCAATAGCCAATTCTTCTTGATGCGCGGCACGGCGGGATGGCTTGATAAACAATATAGCGTGTGGGGAAATACGGTTCATGGCCGCGAGCATTTGGAATCATTTGCAGTGGGCACTGCAGGCGAAGATGCGGGATTTGTTCCGGACCAAATGGAAACTGTGCGTCTGGGATCTGATCTTCCCAAATCTGAGCAGCTCAATATTCAAGTTTTAAAAACTGATGGTCCCCATTATCGCCGCTTTATTGCGACTCAAAAACAAGCTGATGGAAATTACCCCGATATTTGCGAGATCGTTATTCCGACTCGCGTCAAAAAATAGGAAATATAATGTCTGATACACTCACACTTACAGTTGATAATAATAAAGGCGACATCGGCGATATTGTTATCAAAATGCGCCCCGACCTTGCGCCGGGCCACGTTGCGCAAATTTCTAAACTCGCCACTGACGGATTTTATGACGGCCTAACATTTCACCGCGTGATCCCGGGCTTCATGGCGCAGGGCGGTTGTCCCGATGGCACAGGCATGGGCGGCGCGAAAGAAAATATCAAAGCCGAGTTTTCTAAAGAACCGCATGTACGCGGCGTATGCTCTATGGCGCGTAGCCAAAACCCGAACAGTGCATCAAGCCAGTTCTTTATCTGTTTTGACGATGCAACTTTCCTTGATGGTCAATATACGGTCTGGGGTGAAGTGACATCGGGTATGGAATTTGTAGACGGCCTTCCGACAGGCGAGCCGCCGCGCATGCCCGGCAAAATTGTCAAAGCGGCGATTAGCTAATACCGTTTCCCGCCAAGTCCGCTTGATTAGGGATGCACCAAGGATTTCGTCATGGATGTGTCCCTTTTTGACTTCGACTTGCCGGAGCGCGCCATAGCGCTTCGGCCCGTCAGCCCGCGTGACAGCGCAAAGATGCTGCATGTCGAGAGCGGGCAAATAACTGATCACCACGTTTCTGATCTGCCGGCGCTGTTGCGGGCGGGGGACGTGCTTGTTCTTAATGAAACCAAAGTCCTG
>CALLBH010000065.1 GCA_938001945.1 uncultured Robiginitomaculum sp. | reverse complement strand
CGTGCAATCAGGACTCCCGCGAGCGAGAGCTAAAGCGACTAACCCTCGCCGGTGGCCGTTCGCAGCAATACCGCCGTGCGGTGGTGGAGCTTATCCTCGGATGAGCAAAACCATTTGAGCGCTTATCACCCGCTCAAGGTGATTGAGAACGAAACAACTAACCTTTGGTGCTTTTCCAGTTTTTAATTACCCGCACGGACGCCCTACTTTTTATAGACTACAGGATTTGATATGAGAGATTAGAGATTGCGAACCCAGCCCACGGCACGTCATACCCGTGAAAACGGAAATCTACCTACGTGGATGAGTAGAGAGACGCGCGTTGAACGACGACCATCGCGCAACAAAAAAGCCGCCCTCGAGGAGGACGGCTGAATTTTGATAGAGAGAAAAAGAGCCTAGCGGCGCGCTGGCTTCTTTTTGCTTGGGATCAGACCTTCGATCTGTGCGCGCTTACGCGCGAGTTTGCGAGCGCGGCGTAGGCCTTCGGCGGCTTCGCGGACGCGTTTTTCAGATGGTTTTTCGTAATGTTTACGGGCTTTCATTTCGCGCAAAACGCCTTCGTTTTGCAGCTTCTTTTTAAGCGCCCGTAGGGCTTGATCGACATTGTTCTGACGAACGTAAATTTCTACCATGTTTAAATCCAGTTTCTCTATCTAAAGCGCGCAAAGCCCGCTATGAGCGGGCAGGCAAAGTTGGCGGCTTGTAGCGACCTCATTTGCTCGCGTAAAGGGTTAAGTTACGCGCAATTGCAGCGCTTTTACCGTGTTATCATAAAGGAAACGCTTACATGAACGCTTGGGTTCCCAATTTTATTGAAAATGATGGCGTCCGCCTCGCCTATTATGTCGCGGGGCCCAGAGACGGCATTCCGCTGATTCTGGTTCATGGCTGGCCCGAGCTCGCTTATAGCTTTTCGCCTATCATGCCGATGCTGGCCGCCGCAGGCTTTCGCTGCATCGCGCCAGATCTGCGCGGTTTTGGGAATAGCGCGGTTCCCCGCGCGGTTGAGGATTACGGTATCGCAGCAATGGTTGATGATGTCCGCGCCTTGCTCGATCATCACAAATTAGAAAAAGCCATTATATGCGGCCATGATTGGGGCGGCATCATCACGTGGCATGTTGCTCGGATGCTCGAGGCGCGCGCCAGTCATATTATCTCAATTTGCACGCCGCATGTGCGCCGCGCGCCTGTCGACCCGATCAAGATTTATAAAAAACGTCACGGCGACGCGCATTATTTCGTGCATTTCAATGAACGGGTCGGTGAGGCTGACGCGCTGTTTGCCCGCGACCCTGACGCGTTTTTCCGTCTCATGTTTCGCACCGTGCCGGACGGAGCCGAGGCGAAATCAGACTTTACATATATTCCGCAAAATTATGAGCAATTTATCGATGCGGGCGCGCCAGCTCTGAAAGGGCAGATTTTAAATGCCGAGCAGCTGGCCGTCTATAGTGACGCTTACGAGCGGACAGGCTTTAGCGGCGGCATTGCGCTTTATCGCAATACAGGCGCGAATTGGGAATTTGCCGCCACGCTGGAGGATGAAATCACGCAGCCGACATTGATGATAAGCCCTGATCGGGATTTGCTTTTACCGCCAAGCTTGACCGATCCGATGGTGGATATGATTCCAGATCTGACCCGCGAAATCTTGCATGGCTCCGGGCACTGGGCGATGTGGGAACAGCCGGAGCAGCTCGCCCATATCATGCTGGGATGGCTCGCGCGGCAGGAATTGGGTTAGAGTGCCGCGTAAACCGCTTCAATCAGAGCGCGCGGGCGCGGGTCACCGAGCAGGTGATTGCTCATTTTATTCATGACATAAGCCCCGCTTAGTTCCGTCTCCCGGTCGGCCCATAAACATGAGCCGCCCCAACCACTATGCCCAAAGCAATCATCGCTTGGTCCGTAGAAATGATTGGGCGTATTTTTCATCAGGCCTGCCGCAATATTTAGATCAAAGGGGAGAACAAGGTTCATGCCGCTGACGCGCGTTTTCGTCAGCGCGGCGAGTGTATCGGGGGATAGAAATGACGTGCCTTCGATTGCGCCGTCCAAAACCATTTGCGCAAGCCGCGCGAGGCTCTTTGCCGTGCCGTGACCGTTAGAGCCGCCAAATTCAGTTTCGCGCCATAATGTTATGCCGCGCCCGCCGGGACTGCCATGTTTATTAAAGAACGCGGCTTTGGTGGCGGCGTTGGGCTCTCCGAAATCGGCCATGGCGCTGGGTTTGCGCAAATCGGCGCAGCGTCCGTGCTCAGCTTCGGGTAGGCCGAGATGAAAATCGATACCGAGCGGGCCGGCAATTTCTTCGCGCAAAATTTGCCCAATCGTGCGACCGCTCGCGCGGCGGATGACAGCATTTGCGAGTGGCCCGAATGTAACAGGATGATAGCCGCTCACGCTGCCCGGCGCGAAAAGTGGTTTTTGCGCGGCGAGGGTGGCTTCGAGTTTTTCAAGGTCAAACCAATCGCTGGCAACCCATTCTGTGTCTGTAATGCCGGATAGGCCCGCTTGGTGAGAGAGCAGCTGCGCGATGGTGACATCGCCTTTGCCCTGCTGCGCGAAGTCGGGCCAATGGCGCGCGACTGTGTCGTCATAGCTAAATTCTCCGCGCTCCACACAAAGCGCGGCGACCAAAGCGGTGATATATTTCGTGCAGGAAAATACGCCGATTAATGTGTCTTGCTCCCACGGCTTAGTTTTCTGGCGGTCTTGATGCCCGCCCCATAAATCGACCAGCGGCGCGCCGTCTTTATATATGCAAAAGCCCGCGCCGATTTCTTCGCCACTTTCAAAATGGCCCGCAAAGACTTCGCGCACAGTTTCAAACCCACGGGCGACCTCGCCGTATATGATGTCAGATGTCATAATCTGTTCCTGATAAATCCGCGCCCACAAGGATAAGCTCATCGCGCGCCTGCGCGACGGAGCGCTTCAAGGTTTCAAATGTCGTCATGACCGCTTTGGTCAGCGCCGCCTCGCGGGGGCGTCCATTTATGATATGACCCAGATAAAGCGCCGCGAGTAAATCACCGCTGCCGCGCGGCACGCGCTCTAATATAGGATGGCTTACGTCGTAGCTGCTTTCGGCATGAAGCTGCGCACCAATGCCGTCCTCGCCCATTGGTACGGATGTGACGACTATGGTGTCTGGTCCTGCGGGGTGGGTGTCATTATCGGTGATATAATTCAACTCCCACATATTGGGCGTGATAATATCAGCGAGCGGCACAAGATAGGTCTTGATCGCATGGGCTATCAACTCATCAACATAAAGCCCGCCCGGGTGATCGCCCATAATGGGATCAACGCAGAAGCGAAGATTGGGATTGGCCTGACGTTGGGCCGTAATAATTTCACCGGCCAGAACGATATGGTCCACATGACCCATATAGCCCGTAAGCACAGCGTCAAAATGCAAATCTTGCGCGGCGACGCCTGACCAAAGATCGCGCAGACGCATCGGGTCAGTGACTCCGCCCCCCGGCGCGCCCCATCCGGGATGGCGCCCCATTTGTGTCGTGGGTAATATCACCGTTTCAATGCCCAGCGCATTGAGCGCATAGGCCGAGGTTCGCGCGCCGACCTGCGATGCGGCGACCCATGAGGATATGATCATAACCCGTTTCATTTAATCCGCTTGGCCGATTGATCAGGACTTTTCAACTGCCTTTGCGCTTGCTAATGTAAATCATGCTGAAAATTTATCACAATCCCCGTTGTAGCAAATCCCGTGAAACTCTAGCGCTATTAGAACAGAACGGACATGAACCAACAATCGTTGAATATCTCCAAAAGCCGATGGAGCCGCGCGAGCTTAAAAAACTATCCGAGAAAATGGGCATCAGCGATTATAAAGATATGATGCGCACGGGTGAGGCGATATTTAAGGCGCAAGGTCTCGCGACTGCGCCTCAAGGGCAGCTTTTATCTGCGATGGCGCTAAATCCAATATTGATTGAACGCCCGATCGTCGAGACTGATGAAAAGGCCGCCGTTGGCCGTCCGCCAGAGGCCGTGCTTGATATTTTGAACTAATTACAGCTTTCAAAAATATAATTTCAGAAAAATCACGCTTCTAAACGCCTTGTTAAACATAACAGGGCAAATCTCCCATTAACCATAATCGCAATTCTGCGTGGGAGATTGATATGCGCCTTGCCGCTTTGGCTTTTTCGACAGTTCTTTTATCAGGCTGTTCTTGGATTGGATTTGGACCGCAAGCGGGCCACTCTGGACAACAGCACGCGCGCGGCGGGCAGTATCATGCCCCGCAAGGTCAATATGGCCAGCACGCACAGCGCGGTCACCACCAACAGCGCCGCGCAGGCCCGTGCACAATCACAAAAGTGACACAGCCGGTTCCGAGAGGCTGTAGCCCAGAACAAGTTACAATGGCTTTGCCGCAATATGGCGGGGGCCAACAACAGCCGGGATATTCTGGACAGGGCTATCAACAGCCTTCTGGCGCCGGATATGGTGGCCAAGTGCCGACAACGCGGCGCAGTTCTTTAGAAACAAATGTTCAAAATCGCCCATTTTACAGACAGCGCCTACGTTTGAACGGCGGGCTTGGCTTTGAGCGCAGCGTCTCTGGTGAAGTTCTTAATAATGGTGACTTTGCTGGATTATATCAGAGTGCATTACATACAGAACAAGGCATTCTAGGCACTCCCGCTGGGGGCCAAGTTACAACATCCGACTACACTGTTGACAATGTAGCGTCCGAAGGTCGGGGAATCTCATATTCTGATCTTTATGGATCTGTATTTACAACGGCTCTTGGCGCTGAATATTTTGTAACGCCGCGCACAGCTGTGACAGCGAATGCGTCATACGGTATTGCTGCCGGACGTGAAGGTGGCAACGCAGCATATACTGGCGACATTAATCGCACGGCGAGTGTTCAAAATTTCCGCACCGCAGCGGCGACAGGTAACATTGTTGCTGTTGGAATGCCCACAATTGTCACAGATTCGCAAACAGGGGCTCCCGTTGCGCTAACGCGCTTCCAAGCGAATGACATGCAACGTGTGAACCTAGAAGTCGGTGCGCGTCATTACTTCAAGCCTGCCTTTGAAAACTATCTGGAACGCCCTGTAACGCCATATGTTGGTGCTTCAGCTGGAGCTTCTCATTTCAACGCGATGGACGTCAAACAGAATTTATCACAGCTCGATCTTGATAATTATTATCAGACTGGCGCTGCGACTTACACGCCAGTTGCCGATTTAGCTTCAGTCGAAGTTCTTGAGGGCGGATGGGTGCCTAGCGGCACAATCAACCTTGGTATGGATTGGCAAGTCACTGAGCGCTCATCGCTCGGGTTTGAAACAGGCGTGCGTTACGAAGGTCCGCGTAGCAAGACAGCTGGCGGAGAAACGGATGCAAATATCTCAATACCGCTGACTCTTCGCGGCTCAATTGGATTTTAGGACATAGTGGGGAATTCTAAAGCGGCGCATTAAGACGTTGTTAAGAAACAAGTAACTGAATCTAAACACTTTTTACATCGCGTTGAAAAGGTTTTGTTAAACATAATGTGTTCCAAAAGGACACAACACTTTTATTAAGAGGGAGGCTGTCAGATGCGCCTTGCAATTTGTACTTTATCAGCGGCACTACTGTCAGGATGTTCTTGGCTTGGATATGGCGGTCAATCCGGCGGTCACTATGGTGGCGGCAGTTATGATGCAGCCTGTCAAAATGGATATGCCGCACAATATTCCAGCGGATACGCAGGCGGGGCCTCAGCATGCTCTGGCGTTGGCGGGGGTTACGGCCAAGGTGCTGGCGGATTAGCGGGCTATGGCCAAGGCGGTGGATACGGCCTCGGTAGCGGCTATGGCGCTGGCGGAGCAGGTTATGGCATGGGCGGAGCAGGCGGCTACGGCGCAGGCGGAGCAACAGGTTACGGTGCAGGTGCAGGTTACGGCACAGGCGGCGGCGTAGGCGGCTATGGAGCTGGCGGCGCGGCAGGTTACGGCGCATCAGGCTACGGTCTAGGCGGCGCAGGCGGCTACGGCACTTCAGCTTATGGCACAGGCGGTTCAGCCGGATATGGCGTGGGCGCTGGCGGATTTGGTGTCGGTTCCTCTGTAATCGGTGCAAACGGCCAAGTTATCGGAACAGTTGGTCAGGGCGGCACAGTGACCGGCGCTGGCGGACAAGTTATCGGCTATGTTGGCCAAGGCGGCACAGTCACAGGCGCAGGCGGTCAAGTGATCGGCACTGTTGCAGGCGGCGGCGCAACACTGATTGGCTCTGGCGCACAATTTGGCTCAGCAGTTGGCGGCGGGTTTACCCAATATGCCGGCGGCGGTGTTACGCAAGTTCAAGGCACGCCTATTTATGTGCCGCGTCCTTATCCGGCATATTACCAGACTCCACGTCTGCGTTTGCAGGGCGGATCTAATCCCCTTGGCTTTGCGGGCTTTGCAGGACTTAGTAACTTTACAAGCGGTGAAGTTTTTGCCGGTGAAGCAGCTAAACCAGCTGGCGCATCCGGTCGTTCGGTCTCTGCACTCGATGCTATCGAATATGCAGACGCATTTGACGCCGGGAAGCTTTATGGCGGCGCAGTCGAATATGATGTGTCACGCAATACCACACTTTTTGCGGGCGCGAATTACGCTCAATATGAGGGTCAAACCATTGAGAATGGCACGATTACTCAAGATAACTCTGCTTCAGGCGGCGCAATTGAAACCGGTGCAGGCTTTTATGAGTTCTCTGACATGAATGAGTTGACCGTTGAAGGCGGCGTTCGTCAATATGTTGGCGGTGGCCGGGGTCTTCGTCCATATGTTGGCGCCTCAGCAGGCTTCACGCACAATAATGATGTGACCCTGACGGCTTCGTCTGACAACTCAGCCGTGATTGCAACTCCAGAAGAGCAGCTCTTCATTCGCGAAGGATGGCACCCAACAGCTTCAGGTATCATTGGTGCCGAAATGGCGGCCGGACCAAACTTAGCGCTTGGCGTTGAAACAGGACTGCGCTGGACAGATGATCGTTCAACGAACCTTGAATCAGACGACAGCTGGTCTGTCCCTGTCACATTACGCGGACGCGTTGCATTCTAAGCATCGCTTAAATATTCTAAAAGCCCGGCGCAGACGCAGATCTGTAGCCGGGTTTTTTATTGCCTCCTATAAATTTGGCCGAGTTGGCCCGTGGCTTGCACATCTCTGGGCAGACACGTTCAGGCACACTTCACTTGTGCCGATATTAGACACTTAGGAGGTCATCATGCGTCTGTTATCTCTCGCCGCTCTCGGCGTTTCAACTTTGGCTCTGTCCGGTTGTTCATTCTTTAACGGCCTAATGGGTCAGCCGACGCACCACGGTGCCAATAACCACCATAATGGCGGATATTATGCGGCGCCAAATTGCGGCAACCGCTGTGTTGGCGGTAAACAAATCTCGAAATGGAATATCGAAGCTGGAGCCGGCCCCGACTTCATCGTTGGCGGTGACGCCATCACAGGCGGCGATACACATCAAGCTTTCGTCGGTCAGCAAATTAACTCTGTCAGCATGCAAGATGCCTATGACGATGCGTATAGCGTCGGTCTTGGTGGATCATATATGCTCAACCCAAACCGTAAATTGACAGGTCAGTACATTTATTCTGCAGCTTCCGGGCAAACAAATGTTCTGGGCACAGAAGTTGGCGCTGCAACGCCGACAAATGCTACGCTTTCCGATTACGAAAGCCACGGCGTTGAAGCTGGTTTGCGCCAGTATTTCACCCCGCGTGTTATTGGTCAAAGCGTCCGTTACCGCCCATATGTTGAAGGTAAATTAGGCGCAGCCTATGTCGACGACATCAGCCTAAGCACCGTTCAGCAAGGCAACGCAGCTAGCGCCCGTACCGTCGACTTCTATGACGGCGGATGGGTTCCAACTGCAGCCGGTCTTGTCGGTGTTGAAACGCCGATCTTTAATCGCGCAACGCTCGGTATTGAAACAGGTCTGCGGTACACAGGCGCGCTCGAATCAGCGAATGCCCTGCCGGGACAAGCGCCAAATCTATCCGGCGCGAATAATGGCAGCGAACGCTGGACTGTTCCCCTGCAAATTCGCGGTCGCTACCGTTTCTAAACTCTAAACTTTTGGGCTGAATGAAAGCATTTATGGCTTTCATTCAGATTGGGGGCCCGGCCTGCGTTTTTACGC
>CALLBH010000064.1 GCA_938001945.1 uncultured Robiginitomaculum sp. | reverse complement strand
GCGAATGAAAATCAACGTAGCGTGTGTCTCGTCGGGCGCTCTATGCACCGCATGGTCGGCGCGGCGCGGGCGACAGGCATTATCGGCAAAAGTCCCGCTCTGCTCGATGAGCAAGAAGCCGCGCAAATGCCGGATGGTAATGTGCTCTATCTCTGCACAGGTAGTCAGGGTGAGCCGCGCGCCGCTTTATCGCGTATCGCGGCGGGCGAACATCGAAACGTCAAAATGAGCAAGGGCGACGTCGTAATTTTTAGCTCGAAGATTATTCCAGGCAATGAGAAGACAATCTTTGCCTTGCAGAACCAACTGGCGGAAAGCGGAATTGAGATTGTGACAGAGAAGTCGCACGATATTCACGTTTCCGGTCATCCTTGCCGCGATGATCTGCGCAGCATGTATGATTGGATAAAACCCCATATCGCTATTCCGGTTCATGGGGAACGGCGTCATTTGCTGGAACATAAAAAACTTGCTGATGAGCTTGGGGTAGAGCGCACCCACGCGCCCGATAATGGAGAGATGATTCGCATTGCGCCGCATGGCCCGAAAGTTACGGACATTGTGCCATCTGGCCGTTTGCATGAAGATGGCGGCGAGATTGTGAGCGCGCATGATGATGGTCTTCGTCTGCGCCGTAAAATGAGCTTTGCGGGATATATCGGCATATCAATGGCCGTTGATGGCAAAGGCAAATTACTTGGCGGGCCCGATCCGCGCATTAGCGGGTTTGCAGAGGGGCGAAACGGCGACCTGCTCGAAGACTTGCTTGACGATGTGGCTGATGTTGCGGAGCGCAAATTTGATGGCCTGCGCCCGAGCGCCCGCAAGGACCCCGATAAAGTCGAAGCCGAAATCGCGACAGCCGTGCGGCGTTTCTTTAGGAACCGCCCGGGATACAAACGCCCTGTTGTTGAGGTAACGGTGCTATCTATATGACATGTAACGACTTTAAGCTCGGGCCGCTAAACCATGTCGGCATTGCCGTACCTGATATTGAGGCCGCCGCGCAGCATTATCGCAATGTGTTTGGCGTAACCGATATTACGGAGCCAAAAGACCTGCCGGCCCAAGGCGTGACCTTTGCTTTCGTCAATCTTCCAAGCGGACAGATTGAATTGATCCAGCCTTACGGGGAGAAATCACCGATTACGCGGTTCCTTGAGAAAAACCCCAAGGGCGGGCAGCACCATATCAGCTACGAGGTTGAAGACATCCATAAGGCGAAATCTGTGATGGAAGAGCGCGGCATGACAGTTTTAAATGAGCCGCGCATCGGGGCGCATGGCACGCCCATTATATTTCTCCACCCCAAAAACAATCAAGGCGTTCTCATCGAATTGATGGAAACTCCAAAAGATACAGAGCATTAGGCCGATATCGTGAACCCATTTAATATGTTTGTTCTATATCTGGTGATTTGGTGGATCATGCTCTTTATGGTCTTGCCTTTTGGTGTCCGCGGCCAGCATGAAGATGATGATGTAGTTCCAGGCAGCGAGCCCGGCGCGCCGCAAAAATCACTAATCAAAAAGAAGCTTTTAATAACGACGGGATTAGCGGCTATCGGCTTTGCAATCGTTTACTGCATGATCGTGTTTGATTTGTTCAACATTGCCGATTTGCCTTTCATTCCCAAGATTGAAAACTAAGCCCAATTCGCTGCAATAGCATTTGCGGCGAGGCGCGCGGCAAGCTAGACCTCGTAAAACGAAATTCCAGAGCGAGATTCGCCTCATGCGCTTATCCAATTACTTCATGCCCGTCCTCAAAGAGACGCCGGCCGACGCAACAATTGCCTCGCATCAATATATGCTGCGCGCAGGTATGGTGCGCCAGCAAAGCGCGGGCATTTATGCGTGGCTTCCGCTGGGGCATCGCGTGCTTAAGAAAATTGAACAAATCGTTCGTGAAGAACAGGATAAAGCCGGCGCCGTAGAAATGCTTATGCCGACGATACAGTCAGCTGATCTGTGGAAAGAGACAGGGCGCTACGATGCTTATGGCCCGGAGATGCTTCGCATCAAAGATCGCGGCGATCGTGAAATGCTTTACGGCCCGACGAATGAAGATATGATCACAGATATCTTCCGCAGCTATGTCCGCAGCTACAAATCTCTGCCTTTGATGCTGTATCATATGCAGTGGAAATTTCGGGATGAACGCCGCCCGCGTTTTGGCGTGATGCGCGGCCGTGAATTTTTGATGAAAGACACCTACAGTTTTGACATAGACGAGGCCACGGCCCGCAAAAGCTATTACAAGATGTTTGTGGCCTATCTTAATACATTTGCGCGCCTTGGTATTCAGGCCATTCCTGTCAAAGCCGATCCGGGGCCAATTGGCGGCGACCTGTCTCATGAATTCGTTATCCTCGCCGAGAGCGGGGAGAGCGGCGTATTCTGTCACAGCGATCTGCTTGAGATGGACGCACCGGGCGAAGTCGATTTTGACAGCGATCTGTCCGAGCATGTCGACAAGCGCATGGCGCTTTATGCGGCGACAGATGAGAAACATGATGAGGCAGCATTTGCTGCGATACCTGCGGACAAGCAAATGAATGCGCGCGGTATCGAAGTTGGGCATATCTTCTATTTCGGCGATAAATACTCCGCGCCGATGAAAGCCGAAGTTATGGGCTCCGATGGGAAGCCGCATACAATTATGGGCGGCTCATATGGGATTGGCGTCTCGCGTCTGGTCGGCGCGATTATCGAAGCTAGCCATGACGAGAACGGAATTGTCTGGCCGAAATCCGTTGCGCCATTTGGTGTCGGGATTATTAATTTGAAGTCCGATAGTGAAGAAACGAATGCTGTGTGCGAAACGCTTTATGCACAGCTTGCCGAGGCCGGTATTGACCCGCTTTATGATGACAGCAGCGATCGCGGCGGCGTTAAATTCTCGCGGATGGATCTAATCGGTCTGCCTTACGCCGTAACGGTTGGCCCGCGCGGCATAAAAGAGGGCGTGGTCGAGATTAAAAACCGCGCCACGGGCGAGCGTCAAAGCTTACCTCCTGAGGATGCCACCACCTTCCTTATTAGCGAATTTGCGAGCTAGGCCGCGTGGCAGGAAAAGCAAAACCTTTCAATAAATTTGAGCGCAGTATTTCGCTGCGTTATCTTGGCGCGCGCCGCAAGCAAGGCGGCGTCGGCTTGATTGCGTGGATTAGCTTTACGTGCCTGACGCTGGCGATTGCCGCGCTCATTATCGTCATGTCCATTATGAATGGCTTTCGTCATGAACTCGTTAGCCGTATTTTAGGCGCACAGGGTCATCTCTACGTGCAGACTGTGAAAGATTTTCCTACGGCCCAAGAAATTCAAGCTGTTTCGCGTCATATTCGTAATATGGACGGTGTTGAAATCGCTGTTCCTGTTCTTACACGACCAGGTTTCGTAGCGAATGGTGATGAGGGTTCATTTGCATATGTTAAAGGTATAAAGCCCGGAGACCTTGAAAGCATAGAATTTATCACAAACGGTGTTATCTATGGAGACTTATCAACATTTGGCGTCGGCGACTATGGCGGTGATACAATAGCCATCGGTGAGTTGATGGCGGCCTCACTTAAGGTTTCTGTTGGTGATGAAGTTATTTTGATTTCTCCTAAACTTGTTAATACTGGCTTTGGATCAACAATACAGAAAAAATCATATGTAGTGGGAGCCATTTTTTCTTTAGGCTTTGAAGATGCAGATAGTGCATTTGTTTACATGCCGCTCGAGCAGGCATTGCTTTTTTACGACCGCGGCGAAGCTTCAGATGAAATAGAAATCAGATTAGAAGACCCTGACGATGTTAAGAGTTTTGCAGATATGTTGCGGAATGATCCACAATATACACTGTATGTTCGCGATTGGACAACCCGTGCTAAGTCTTTATCCGGTGCATTACGGGTTGAGCAAATTGCAATGCGATTCATCCTAATGATCGTTGTGATTATTGCTATATTTCCAATTGTCTCCGCAATGATTATGCTCGTTAAAAATAAGACTCGCGACATTGCGATTTTAAGAACGGTTGGGGCAACACGCGGAAGCGTTTTGCGTATTTTCTTCATGGCTGGGGTCTTGATTGGTTTAGCGGGCACCGCAGCCGGTATAATCATTGGGGTTCTATTTTGTTTAAACATTGGCACCGTGCAAGCTGTATTGGAGTTCATTCTGCAGATTGAGCTGTTCCCACCAGATCAATATCAATTAACCACAGGCGTGCCTGCGCGCGTTGTGTGGACGGAAGTTGCCATGGTCGCGTTTTGGGGTTTCTTTACAACTGCGGTCGCGACATTTTTTCCGGCATGGGGCGCAAGTAAATTAGATCCTGTGGAGGCCTTCCGTTTTGAATAGTTCATATGGAAAACCTGTCCTTTCGGTTCGCAATCTGACCCGCCAGTATCAAAGCGGTGGAGGGATATTAAACGTCTTGCAGAACGCGAATGTCGATATTTACCCCGGTGAAGTTGTTGGGCTGATCGGCCCATCGGGTAGTGGTAAATCCAGCTTGCTTCACGCCGCAGGTTTGCTCGAGACCCCGACATCGGGTGAGGTCTGGATTAAAGGGCAAGAATGTTTGCACCTTCAAGATGATGATCGCACGCGCATCCGCCGTGAAGAAGTTGGTTTTGTATATCAATTCCATCACTTGCTACGCGAATTTAACGCGCTTGATAATGTGGCTCTACCGCAAATGGCCAATGGAGTCGGGCAGGGCACTGCGCGCGCTGAGGCTGAACGCCTTCTGACCATTATGGGGCTTAAAGATCGTATTGATCATCAACCCGGCCAAATGTCGGGCGGCGAGCAGCAGCGCGTGGCCATTGCCCGCGCTATGGCGAATAAACCCAGCATCATTCTGGCTGATGAACCGACAGGTAATCTAGACCCTGCAACATCAGGCAATGTGTTCCAAAGTCTATTTGATCTGACCCGGACCGAGCGGGTTGCCGCCTTGGTCGCGACGCATAATATGGATTTGACCACATATATGGACCGCGTAGTGACCGTGCGCGATGGCGCGATTGTGCCTTATAGCTAGCCGCTAAACCCCGCTTACCCCCAAACTTATCCACAGGCGTAATCCACAGTGATTCGTTTTTACTTGACGAAGGGAACAAAAGGGGAATATAGCATATAGAACATAAACAGAACATGCTTTAGGAGTTAGATATGAAACAGTTGGTTGTGGATTTATCGACAGGAATGGTTGTCGCAGGATTTATTACGGTTATGACTATGTGGATGATGGTTATCGGTGGCTAGGCCAGCCGCAATAGGAGTGACACATGGCGAGCAGTAGAGAGCCAGACTTTATACATCTGCGCGCCCGTTCACCTTACTCTATCCTTGAGGGCGCGATCACGATCAAAGCGCTCGCCAAATGGTGTTATGATCACCGCATGCCCGCTATTGCTCTGACAGATAGCAATAATATGTGCGGCGCGCTGGAGTTTAGTGACACGATCAAAGGCCGCGGCGTCCAGCCAATTATCGGTTGCACGCTCTCTGTCGACTTAGGGCTGCCTGGCCAGCCCGGGCAAATACGCCGTGATCCAGACGGCACGATTGTGCTTCTCGCGCAAAACGAGACAGGCTATGGTCATCTTATGGCGCTGTCCTCCTCAGCGTTTCTAGACATTTCAGCAACAGACATGCCGCATATTCTTGCGGATATTTTGGAAGACCGCAGTGAAGGCGTTATTGCACTAACGGGGGGGTATGACGGAGCGCTCAATCGGTTAGTGATGCAAGGGCGCTTCGAAGAAGCCGAGAACTGGCTCGCCAAGCTTCACACGATTTACGGTAACCGTCTTTATATTGAGCTTCAGCGACACAATGAATCTGGTGAGGCCGAGACAGAGAAGTGGCTGCTTGAGCAGGCTTATGCACGCGAGATTGCAATTGTCGCGACAAATGAGCCATTCTTCGAAGACCGCGCCATGCATTCAGCCCATGACGCGCTTTTGGCTATTTCAGAAGGCAGCTATGTTCTTGAGAAAGATCGTAGAAAGATCACATCAGAGCATTTTCTAAAATCGCCTGAAATGATGGCTAAATTATTTGAAGACCTGCCAGAAGCGCTTCGTTCGACGGTAGAAATTGCCACGCGTTGTGCTTATGCCTCACCCAAGCGCGCGCCCATTCTCCCGAGCTTTGGGGATAAAGATAAAAGCGAAGTCGATATTTTGCGGGCGCAGGCGCATGACGGCCTTACAGGACGGCTGGATATGCTGCGCTCGCTGGGCGCTATGGCCGAGGACGAGCAAGCCTATCGGGACCGATTGGATTTTGAACTCGACGTAATCGCGCAGATGGGGTTCCCGGGGTATTTCTTGATCGTTTCGGATTTCATCCGTTGGGCCAAAGAGCAGGGTATTCCTGTCGGGCCCGGACGGGGCTCGGGTGCGGGTTCTGTCGTTGCGTGGTCATTACTCATTACCGACCTTGATCCGCTACGCTATGGCCTACTTTTTGAGCGATTCCTTAATCCCGAGCGGGTGTCCATGCCCGATTTCGATATTGATTTCTGCCAAGAGCGGCGCGGCGAAGTCATCCGCTATGTTCAGGATAAATACGGCAAAGATCAGGTCGCGCATATTATCACCTTTGGAACGCTGCAGGCCCGCGCGGTTGTGCGTGATGTCGGCCGCGTTTTGCAATTGCCGTTGGGGCAGGTCGACCGTTTGGCGAAAATGGTTCCGGCCAATCCTGCTAATCCTGTAACGCTGAAACAAGCCATTGCTATGGAGCCGCGCCTGCGTGAACAACGCGATACGGAGCCTGCTGTACGCCAGCTTTTGGAGTATGCGCTAGAGCTTGAAGGGCTATATCGGAACGCCTCCACTCACGCGGCGGGCGTCGTCATTGGTGACCGTCCGCTGACCGAGCTCGTCCCACTCTATCTTGACCCGCGTTCTGACATTCCCGCGACGCAGTTCAATATGAAATGGGTTGAGAAGGCAGGACTGGTTAAATTTGACTTTCTAGGCCTTAAAACTCTGACTGTTATTGACCGCGCGCTAAAATATCTAGCCGCGCAGGGACGCCCCATTGATTTGGACCGTGTCAGCGTCACAGACGAGCGCGCGTATGAGCCGCTTGCTGAGGGCGCATCTGATGGTGTGTTTCAGTTGGAGAGTTCGGGTATGCGCGATGTTTTGCGCAAAATGAAGCCGAGCAATATCGAAGAGCTAACCGCGCTTATCTCGCTTTATCGTCCAGGGCCGATGAAGAACATTGATACCTATATTGACCGTAAATATGGCCGCGTTGAGATCGAATATCCGCACCCGATGCTTGAAGGTATTCTCGAAGAGACCTTTGGAATTATTATCTATCAAGAACAAGTCATGCAGATCGCACAAGTTCTGTCGGGTTACTCGCTCGGCGAAGCGGATTTACTGCGCCGCGCTATGGGTAAAAAAGACCAAGCCGAAATGGATCGGCAACGCTCACGTTTCATTGAAGGCGCGGCGAAAAATGATGTCGGCCATAAACTCGCCAATGAGATTTTTGATTTGGTCAACGAATTTGCGGGCTACGGCTTTAACAAGTCTCACGCGGCAGCTTATGCAATGGTGTCTTTCCGCACGGCCTATCTGAAGGCGCATCATCCCGTTGAGTTTCTGGCCGCCACCATGTCGCTTGATATTGCCAATACGGATAAACTTGCCCAGTTCTACACCGAAGCGCGCCGTTTGGAGCTTGATGTCATTGCGCCTGATGTAAACCAGAGTTTCGCGGATTACGAAGTTAGGGATGGCAAGATTTTATATGCTCTAGGCGCTCTAAAGAATGTTGGCGTCTCGGCCATGGAACATGTCGTGAAAGTGCGCGAAGAGGGCGGGGCGTTTACTGATATATATGACTTCGTTCGCCGTATCGATACGCGTATTGTCAATAAACGCGCGCTGGAGAATTTAGCTCGGGCAGGGGCTTTTGATAGTCTCGAGGGTAACCGCGCTATGTTGCTTGCATCGGCGTCGGACCTCCAAGCCATCGGGAATCGCGCCAGCGAAGAACGTAATTCTGCCCAAAGCAGTCTGTTCGGCGGCGGTAGTGATGACGATGTTATGGAGGAAAAAGCGCTAACGGCCGCTCCGCCTTGGGATGATGTGCGCGCGCTAGACGAAGAATTGTCGGCTGTCGGATTTTATCTATCGGGGCATCCACTGGAGAGCTTTGCTGAAACACTGTCCAAGACACACATACCTGCAGCGGAGCTACAAATTGCTTTTAATCGCGGTAAACGTAGTGTTCGCGTTGCGGGTGTTCTTCATAAACGCGTGGAACGTATGAGCCAGCGCTCATCTAAGCGTTATGCATTTTTAGAAATGTCGGATCCGTCCGGCGCTTTTGAAACGCTGGTGAATGCTGAGCTTCTGGCGGCAAAACGTGATATCATGCAGCCCGGCGCGCTTTTGGATTTGTCGCTCAAGTTAGAAGACCGCGAAGGTGAGATGAAAATCTACACCAATAGCGTGGATGTCTTGGGCGGCGCGGGGGCGAGCGTTAAGGCGGTCAAGAAAGATTCGCCGCCGCGCGGCGTCACCATTTATATCGATAGTACTAATGCGCTTGGGCCGCTGAAATCGCGTATTGATAGTCTCGCGGATGCACCTGCCCGTCACTACGGTGACATGCACATTATAGCGCCGCTTGGCGATGCGCGGGAATATGAAATCAAGCTCTCTGAACGCGTGTCTATGGACAAGAACTTCCTCGCGAGCCTAAAAAGTGTTCCCGGCGTATCGCGCATTGAAGCTATGGCAACTCTATAGCTAAAACGGCCTCGCAGAAATAACACTTTTCGACTTGCAAATCGCCGCGATTTTGCTAATAGCCGCCCTTAATCTTACGCGTGGGTGCGGCGGCTTCACTTTACATAGAAGCATGTCGGTCCGGTGAACATTTGTTTGCAAGCCTGCGTTAGCCAAACCGGAGAAG
>CALLBH010000063.1 GCA_938001945.1 uncultured Robiginitomaculum sp. | reverse complement strand
CCGATATTGATGATTGGGATCGCTGGGAAAGTGAATACGGTCAAAGCCTTGAGGATATAATCGCGCAGGTCGATTACGCCTTTGTCGACGCCACATTCTTTGATGACACTGAACTTCCCGGGCGGGATATGAGTCTTATCCCGCACCCGAGAGTCGCCGATACAATGGACCGCTTAAGCGCGCAAAGCGAGAAGGTGGTCTTTATTCATTACAACCACACGAACCCCATCCGCGATCCAAATTCACCTCAAAGTAAAAGTATAATCGATGCAGGGTTTAACATTGCGCGAGCGAAAGACAGATACTGTCTCTCGGACTAGTCTAACCGCGTGATAATTTACGCCACTTGGCCCGCGGGGCGTCTATTTTTGCAGCAGTTTCTTCGCTGACCAAGTCTCGCCAATTTTCATTTTCTAGAATGAATGTGTCGATGGCTTTGGCAGAGCTTTCCCGATTATTGTCTTCAATCGCTTGCAGATAATAATTTATCGCTAAATCAGCATCTTTCTCAACACCGCGACCTTTGAGGTAAAGCTGGCCCAATTTGTCCATTGACCAGCTATTTCCATCTTCGGCAGATTGGGCATAATATTCAGTGGCCTTTTCCATGTTTTTATCAACGCCTTGCCCGCGCTCATACAATAACCCGATATTCGGGAGACAGTTAAAACAATCAAAATCTAACCCGCGTGTGAAATACTCCAGAGCGAGTTCGTAATTTTGAGTCATTCCGTCGCCATTTTTGGCCATCATGCCTAGGGCGTTAAAGGCGCGAGAGTAATCTTCATTTGCTGCTTTGCGATAATTATACAGAGCTAGTGTGTGGTCGATGGCGACGCCGTAGCCCTCATTATAAATTTCGCCTAAATAGTAATAGGCTTTCCGATTGCCTTGCTCAGCGGCTTTCTCAAACCAAATGCGTGCTTTTTCATTATCTTCATCCTCGCCAAGGTTGCCGTAGTAATACGTATCTGCTGTATTCGTCTGCGCGACGGCAAAACCTTGCTCTGCGGAGAGTTTGTAATATCTAAAGGCCTCACGCTCATCTTTATCGCCGCCTTTGCCATGTTCGAGTAAGAAGGCGTAATAATTCTGACCTCTGAAGTTCCCTTTTTCAGCAGAAGCTTTAGCGTGTTTCCGAGCGAGAGTATGATCTTCGTCTACGCCATACCCATAGTAATAGGCATCAGCGAGGCTTGCGTCGCCCTGTGATGACCCTGCGTCAGACGACATTTTCCACCACTTAAATGCCTCAGCCTTTTCGGCATCCGTTTCAGCGAGGGTCTCTAAGAGGTCTCCGGCTTCATCTAAAGCGGGGATGAAACCTTTCTCTGCTGATATTTTTGCTAGGCGCAAAGCTTCACTGTTGCTTTGCTCTACGCCATCACCTCGCACAAACATAACGCTGCGCACATAGTCGATTTGGCCGCTATCATCGGGTTCAAATTTAGAGATTATCCCCTCAATTTCATCATGACGATCTTCGTCTTTAGAGAGGGCACGGGCAAATGCGATTGCAATATTCATGTCTTGCGGCGCGTTTATATGGGCCGCTTCGCAAGGCTCTATCGCTTCGCTAGGGATTTTAGGGATGTAAATAATATTCCCATTCTTATCCTCAATTTGGGCAAAGTTGAGACAGGCCTGCTCATCGCTTAGTGATGCGTTAGTTGTGTCTAGATTTGACTCATTATAGCTGCCGTTAAACCCTTCAATAAAGGCATCGCAGCCCGCAAGAAGACTCGCTGCTGACACGCAAATCAATAGAGGTTTAAGCATTATTACTCGTCCCAATCCGCATTTGGCGCGTTGAGGCGTGCGGCGAGTTCGGGAACTAGGCTCTCCTCCGATCCATATAATTCGCGCATATATCTTAGCTTTGCGGCGGCGTCGCCATATCCTTCATCGGCGAGTTGGAAATAAAATTTCAGGCTTTGATTAAAATCTTGCGTGACGAGGTCTCCGTCGCGATAGGCATCACCAAGACGCCCGATCGCCCAGCTATTTCCGAGATCAGCCGCCGTGCGGTAATATTCTAACGCTGTGCCGTCATCTTGTTTGACGGCTTTGCCAAGCTCATACATTTCGCCAAGTTCAGCAGGGGCGGCGTCATCGCCTAAATCTGTTGCGTTTTCGAAATAGGCAAGGGCGCGGCGTTCATCCGTTTTCACGCCGAGACCTTTTAGATAAATGAGGCCGAGATAATAATAGCCGTCTTCTTCCTCAACATCCGCGGCCTTTTCTGCCCAATACCGCGCGAGGGCGTAGTCTTCTTTTCGGCCTTCTCCTAAAATATAGGCTTCGGTTAATCCGACCAGACACAGCCCTTCGCCCTCAGTTTGCGCGATTCCTTCTTCGTATAAATCCGCAGCTTTTGACAAATCTTGCTCTACGCCGCGCCCATATTCATATAAATTACCCATCCGGCATGTGCCATAGGCGTTTCCGGCCTTTGAGGCGCGCTTGAAATATTTCATCGCGCCCTTGGCATCAGCGTCTGCGCCGTGACCAAAGGCGAGATTGGTGCCGTAATAGGCCATGGCTTCGCGGTGGCCGCGATCTGCAGCGCGTTTATACCACTGATTGGCCTCGACCATATCCACCTCAACGCCGTCACCTGTTTCATAAGAAATACCGGTATAAAAATCGCCGCCGACAAGTCCTGCCTCAGACGCCTTTTTGTTCCACGATAGAGGTGATCCAAATTCATCCCATTCATCTTCGCCGCGCCAGCGCGCAACATCGGCCATTTCTAAATAGGCCAGCGTCAAACCTTTATCTGAGGCCTTTTCCATGTTCTCAGCGAACATCACTTGGCTTTCGGAAAAGCCCGTCCCGCGATAATGCAAAATGGCAACAACATAGTCGCGCTTACCGGTTGGGTCATTTTCAGGAAGCGTCTTTAAAAGCTCCAGCGCGGCTTTGCCGTCTTTCTTTTTGTCCAAGACGCGGATCAAGTGAAGCGTATTATCAAGGCTAGCCGCGTTTTGCTCGACGGCTTGACGGCAAACAGCCTCGGCGGCGTCTGCGTCAATTTCAGGAACATATTTCACATCGCCATCAACGTCGAAAAACCCGGCCAGTGTTTCGCACTCTTTTTCTGCACTGGTTTTCGCCTGCGCCGAGAGTGCAAATGTGCTTATCGCCAGTAAGCTTGTTGTGAGTGTGATTACGCGTTTCATTCTAAATCCCCATCCGAATTGCCATTATGTCATCTACCCACAAGATACACACAGCTAGCCGCCAATTTCAATTGACTCTTTTGGCGCGCTGTCGCATTTCAAATGTTCCAAATGGGAGAGAGTCGACCTGTTTCAACAGGGCGACCACCGAAGGCGCAATGGCCCCGTCAATCGCTCAGGTAAAGGGACCGTTTGGACAAAGAAAGCTGGAAAGAGGACGATCATGGTGAAACGTCCCGCCGAAGGAGTAAACGCTCTCAGGCCCGCATGACAGTCGGCGGCGCTTCATGACCCTCGGGTCGTTAAAGGTGCTGTTATGACTGAACTAAAACAAACAAAACTTCATGCCAAACATGTGGCGCTGGGCGCAAAAATGGTGCCGTTCGCCGGCTATGATATGCCCGTGCAATATCCGCTCGGTGTGCTGGGGGAACATAATCACACACGCGCGGCGGCGGGCCTGTTTGACGTCTCCCACATGGGGCAGTGCTTCATTATTGCCGATGACGGTACATTTGTGACAGCCGCGAAAGCGCTGGAGAAACTTGTGCCTGCAAGTATCCAAGACCTCGAGCCCGGGCAGCAGCGTTATAGCCAATTTCTAAATGAGGACGGCGGCACACTGGATGATCTGATGATCTCGCGCCTTGGTTTTGAAGGTCACACCCATAAATTATATCTGGTGGTCAATGCGGGCTGCAAAGACGCGGACTACGCCCATATCCAAAAGCATCTTCCGGCTGGCGTGAAGCTCGATGTGGCCGACGACACCTTATCGCTAATTGCGCTGCAAGGGCCAAAAGCGGTTGACGTGCTCGCGCGGCTTAACCCGGCCGTCAAAAATTTGGTCTTTATGACCCACACCGATTTGCCGCTGACCAATACGATTTGGGTGCATATTTCGCGCTCGGGGTATACGGGCGAAGATGGCTGTGAAATCTCCGTGAAACATGATGATGTTGAAGCTCTGACTGACCTGTTGCTCGCCGAGCCTGAAGTTGAGATGATCGGTCTTGGCGCGCGTGATAGTTTGCGCATGGAAGCGGGACTTTGCCTCTATGGTCACGAACTTGACCCAAGCGTTTCGCCGATTGAGGCGGGCCTGATTTGGTCCGTGCAAAAACACCGCCGCAGCGCGGATGCCGGATATTTGGGCGCGGCGCGTGTTGCCTCTGATTTGGCCGATAAAACAACGAAACGCCTTGTTGGCATACAGCCCGAGGGCCGCGCCCCCGCGCGCGAGCATACCGAAATTCAGGACATGGACGGCAATGTGATCGGCGAGATTACAAGTGGCGGCTTCGGCCCATCGTCTAGAGGGGGGGCGGGCGGCCCTGTCGCAATGGGCTATGTTGCGCGTAAATTTGTCAAAGCGGGCACGCCCGTACAACTCATTGTGCGCGGCAAGCCGCGCCCGGCCAAAGTGGTCAAAATGCCCTTTGCGCCGCATAATTACTTTAGAGGTTAAGGAGAAACCCCATGAGCATTCATTTCACAGAAGACCACGAATGGATCGCCGTTGACGGAGATGTCGGAATTGTTGGCATTTCCGATTACGCCGCCAAAGCGCTTGGCGATGTTGTTTTTGTCGAACTGCCGGATATCGGCCTCGAGCTTGATAAAGGCGACGAAGCCGCCGTTGTCGAATCCGTCAAAGCAGCCTCCGAGGTTTACTCCCCCATTGGCGGCGAAGTCACTGAGGTCAATGGCGCGCTCGAAGACGAGCCCGCCAAGGTCAACGAAGACCCGCAAGGCGATGGGTGGTTCCTAAAAATCAAAATCTCTGACGCCGACGAGCTTGAAGGTTTGATGGATGAAGCGGCCTATAAAACCTATTGCGAAGGGCTTTAAAGGCAAAAGCTGATAGGTTGAAATCATGAAATTCCCTAAAAATGTCATACCGCTTCTGATCGGAATTTTTTGTATGATATTGATCTGGTGGGTCTTGTTCGGTCTAACAGTCAAAGGGTTTTTGGTGTTTTGCGTTCTAGCTGGGATTCTTTGGGTTTTTAACGCGACGAATATTTTTTATCCCCACAACCAAGACAAAAATAAATGACCCGCAACCCGCTCTTTCTCAAAATCTGGGGCATGGCCATTATCGTGCTCGGCGCGTGGCATGTGCGCGGATGGTTCATTGCGGAGCAGGCGGATAAATCCACATATACTTTGGTCATAGGAATTTTCTGTATTCTGGTTGGCGCGGGCGTTTTAGCTCTGAGTATTGGCGTCATCGGGAAGAAAGACGAATAATGCATTACGCTGTTTCAACATTATTCTACGCTTTGGCTTTGGGCATTCACGGCGTGCCGGCAGTGTCGGCGCTGTTCCCGTCAAAGATCGCAAAACTCTATGGCATCGCAGCGGGCGACAATACGCTGATGACACTCTTGCAACATCGCGCGGTTCTCTTTGGCGTTATTGCCCTAGCCTGTATCTATGCGGCGCATACGGCGTCTGCGCGGTGGCCTGTTTTAATTGGCACCGTCCTGAGTATGGGCAGCTTTATGATTATCGCGCTTGCGCGCGGAGAGGCGAGCGGAAGCTTGTCAAAAATCGTCATTGTTGACGGAATTGGATTATTGATTGCTGCGGTTCTCGCAGCCCTTTTAGTAAGGATGAATTAAATGCGTTATCTCCCTTTAAATCAAAACGACCGCGAGGCCATGCTTGACGTGATTGGCGTCAAATCGATTGATGATTTGTTCCATAATGTCCCGGAATCGGCGCGCCTGAGCGGCTTGGTTGATTTGCCGAAACATCAAAGCGAAGCGGCGGTTGAGCAGCATATGTCGCGCCTGTCGGCCAAGTCCGTCTCGGCGGGCAGCGTTCCATTTTTCTGTGGGGCCGGGGCTTATCGTCACCATATTCCGGCGACTGTGGATCACCTGATCCAGCGCTCTGAATTCCTCACGGCCTATACGCCTTATCAACCGGAAATTTCCCAAGGCACGCTCCAGGCACTCTTTGAGTTCCAAACACAAGTCGCGCTTTTGACGGGCATGGAAGTCGCTAACGCCTCTATGTATGACGGCTCAACGGCCTGCGCCGAAGCGGTTGTCATGGCGCACCGCGTGGCGCGCGGGAAGAAACCCGAAGCGATTTTGGCGCCCGGCCTTCACCCGCATTACGCGGCAGCGACGCAGACTTTGGCGTCGACGCTCAGCATTAAAGTCACCGAGACCACACCAAAAATGGGCGCGGACGCGGATGTGATAGATATGATCACGGATGAAACGTCATGTGTCGTCGTGCAGTCGCCTAATGTCTTTGGCGAGATTGTGGACCTCGCGCCAATTGCCGCCAAGGCGCACGAACACAAAGCGCTGCTCATTGCCGTCTTTACCGAACCTGTTGCGCTTGCCGCGATTAAATCCCCGGGCGAGCAAGGCGCGGATATTGTTGTCGGCGAGGGCCAAGGCCTCGGCGTTGGTCTTAATTTTGGCGGGCCTCATGTCGGTCTGTTTGCCTGTACGAAAAAGCTTGTGCGCCAAATGCCCGGACGGGTCTGCGGCGAGACGGTGGACGCAAATGGCGAGCGCGGTTTTGTTCTAACGCTCTCCACGCGCGAGCAGCATATTCGCCGCGAGAAAGCGACAAGTAATATTTGTACAAATTCCGGCCTGTGTTGCCTCGCTTTTACTATCCATATGAGTTTGCTTGGGGATGCCGGACTGAAACAGCTGGCGACATTGAACCATGAAAATGCCTGTCACATGGCCGACATTATTGACGGTATCGACGGGGCAGATGTTATGAATGACACCTTCTTTAATGAGTTCACGGTCAAGCTAAACAAGCCTGCCGCGCAGGTCGTGCAGACGCTCGCCGATAAAAATATTCTCGGCGGCGTGCCGTTCTCGCGTATCGCAGGCGGGCAGCACGAAGACCTGCTTTTGGTTTGCGCAACTGAGACCGTGTCCGATGCGGATATGCATGCCTTTGGCGATGCTCTTGCGGAGGCGCTATCATGAGCCGTACATTAAACCAACTTCTGATGGGGCGCGCCCTAGACCATTCTAAAGCGGGTTTTAATCACTTGCTGGATTTTGAAACAGGTAATAGCGAGTCGATTACCGAGGCTTTAGTTCAGGCCGCGGCAATCCCGAAAGCGCTCGTTAAATTGGGCGTGAATGTCGATTACCCCGAGGGCGCAAAATTATCTGTGGCGAAGGTGCAGGGCATGCAAGGCAGCCTGACCAATAATCACCAAAAATCATCATTTGTGCTGAATTTCAAAACAGAGCTGGAACAGTTCTCGATTGAATTATGGAATTATTTTGAAGCGACA
>CALLBH010000062.1 GCA_938001945.1 uncultured Robiginitomaculum sp. | reverse complement strand
CGTCAGCGTACCATATGTACCGATCAATGTTCCAGCATTGCCAACCGTCAGGCTATCGCCTGCATCGATATCGCTATCATTGGTCAGGACATTGCCCGTCGCCGCAACACTATCATCTGTGGCTGAGTTCATATCGGCCACAACAACAGGCGCGTCATTTGTGCCTGCAATATTGATCGTCAGCACGCTCGTGGAGATGGCATCACCATCGGTGACATCCACATTAAACGTGTCTGAAACCATGTCTCCATCATCCAAGCTCTCATCGGTTACGATATATGTATATGTACCGTCCTCGTTGAGCGTAAGAGTACCATAGGTCCCGACATATACGCCGTCATTATCGACAGTGAGCGGCTCCGGCAGAGCGTCAATGTCAACGTCATTTGCGAGAACATCTCCGCTGACCGTTACGCTGTCATCAGTTGCAGTATTAAAGTCATCCGCAACTAATGGGGCATCATTATCTCCCGTAACATTGATTGTCAGAGTTGATGTAACGGTCGATGCGCCGTCTGTAACTTGCACGGTAAATGTTTCAGTATCGGCAAAGTTATCATCCAGTGTTTCGTCTGTAACGATATATGAGTAGCTTCCGTCCATATTCAGCGTAAGCGTGCCATAAGTGCCGACATATGTTCCAGCATTTGCGACTGTTAGCACATCGCCGTTGTCGATATCGCTATCATTGGCGAGGACATCCCCCGAAACAGCCATGCCATTATCGGTCGCTCCGATACTGTCATCCACCGCGTCCGGATCATCATTTACGCCGGAAACAGACACGTTCACATTCGCGAATGATGTCGCCCCAGCATCTTGAACAGTGTAGTTAAAGTTACCTGTAACGACATCCGTGCGGCTTAGGCTATCCGGCGCGTCGACTGTATATGAGCCGTCTGCTGATACGGAGACCACAACACCTTGAGCGAAGGCAATTTCAAAACCGCCGCTTGGTAGAGCTGTTACTGTAGCACCTGCGCCTGCTGTAACATTGACGATTGTCGCTGTGTCATTGACATCAACATCAGTATCATTGTCCGTCAGATTTCCGGCCAAACTTGCGGCATCATCTTCAGTGGCGGTGATTGTATCGGCATTGGCCACGATAGCATCATTTGCGCCAACAACCGTGACATAGACAGTCGCGGTATCAAAACCGCCTGCCCCATCAGAGATAGTATATTGGAAGCTATCAGTCGCCTCTTCACCAGCGGCCAGAGCTTGGAACGCCAGAGACGTGTCGCCAGAAGTCAGATTGTATTGAATTGTGCCATCTGCCTCGACAGTAACTGAAGCACCGAACTCCGTGACAAATGTTACGGGCGCTGCGCCGACCGCTGTGCTGCTCAGGACTGTGCCCGTCGCATCATCAACATCAGCTACGCTAGAGATTACAATGGCATCGCCATCCGGATCACTATCCGCAACAACTCCGACGGTACCCGTCAAAATAGAGTTGAATGTGAGCGTTGAGCCTTCGCCAACAAAGATGTCATCACCGATCATGGTTGTCGGATTATACCCGTCATCTGTTGCAATCGGAGCATCATTAACGCCGGCAATATCCAGCGTGAATGTCGTTGCCACCATGGCGCCGTGCTCGTCTTCAACGTCATAGTTAAACACGATTTGTGCAGAGTCGCCGACCGTCAGCATGTCAAATATTGACGGATCAACCAGCGTCAGCGTCGAGCCGACTAGGGTATAATCCACACCTGCAGTAAGCGTCAGAACAAGGTCACCTGTACTCATGACTGATGCGTCCAAATTCTCAACAGTCAGAACCGCGCCATTATCCACATCACTCGCTCCGGCCAATAGGTCAGCGGAAAACGTCGTTTGATTATCGTCCGTCGTTCCCATTTGCGCGACCACGACCGGCGCATCATTTGAGCCTGTGATATCAAAGGTAAGTGTGGTGGACGTTGTGTCCGTGCCGTCAGTAACGTCTACAGTAAAGGAATCCGTATCGGAAAATCCGAGGGCAATACTCTCATCCGTCACAACGTAAGAATAGCTACCATCGCCCATCAGGGTCAGGGTGCCATAGGTTCCGACATATGTGTTCGGATTGCTTACCGCGAGGCTATCCCCTGCATCGATATCGCTGTCATTGGTCAGGACATTACCTGTCGCCGCAACGCTGTCATCTGTGGCTGAATTTACATCGGCGACAACAACAGGCGCGTCATTAGAGCCTGTGATGTTGATCGTAAGTGAGCTCGGCGTTGTATCTGTGCCATCGGTCACCCCGAAATTAAATACATCCGTCCCGGTGAAGCCATCATCAATAGTCTCATCCGTCACAACGTAAGAATAGCTACCATCGCCCATCAGGGTCAGGGTGCCATAGGTTCCGACATATGTGTTCGGATTACTAACCGTCAGGCTATCCCCTGCATCGATATCGCTATCATTGGTCAGGACATTCCCCGCTACTGCAACGCCATCATCTGTGGCAGCGTTCGTATCGGCAACAACGACAGGCGCATCATTAGAGCCTGCAATATTGAGCGTGAGCATTGTGGACGTTGTGTCCGTTCCGTCAAACACATCAACAGCGAAGACGTCAGTTCCAGTGAAGCCATCATCAATGGTCTCGTCGGTCACAACGTAAGAGTAGCTACCATCGCCCATCAAGGTTAGTGTACCGTATATTCCGAAATATGTACCCGCATTGCCAACTGTTAGCGTATCAGCAGGAAGGTCAACATCGCTGTCATTGGTCAGGACATTGCCCGTCGCCGCAACACTATCGTCAGTGGCTGAGTTCACATCGGCGACAACAACAGGCGCGTCATTAGAGCCCGTAATATTAATTGTGAGCGTCGTGGATGAGGTCGCGGTTCCGTCAAATACATCAACAGCAAAGCTCTCCATTCCGGTGAAGCCATCATCTATGCTCTCGTCGGTGACTAGATAGGAATAGCTACCATCGCCATTCAGCGTCAACGTGCCGTAAGTTCCATTTATAATTCCAGCATTGCTCACAGTTAGCGTATCATTGGCATCGAGTTCTACGTCATTGGTGAGAACATTACCTGTCGCTGCAACGCTGTCATCGGTGGCGGAGTTCACATCAGCCGTAACAATCGGCGCATCATTTTGACCTGTGATGTTGATCGTCACAGTTGTTGTTGCGCTGTCATTTGCGGCAAGGCTGCTGTCCGTAACAGAAACAGTATATGTCAATGTCAGAGTTTCGCCGTCATCGAGGAAGTCAAAGACTTCAGCGCCTGAATCAAAGTTCCATGTGACATTGCCAGAATTCGCGCCCGACGCGATGATGTTACCCGCATCCACGGACAACATAGAAAGAACATCTGCGTCCGTTAGGCTTGTTGGGTTATCACCACTGATGACAACACCGTCCACGTCTGTTGAAACACTATCAAGATCATCAACATCGGTCACCGCAAAGGTGCCGGTCGCATCAACACTGACTGCGCCGTCAAGCGGGCTTGTGCCTGTACCCGCCTCATCAAGAGCTACTGTAGCCGCGCCTGTAATCACCGGAGCGTCATTTGTGCCCTTGATTGTTACTTCAATATCGCGAGAAACAGTTCCCCCGGAATCGTCTGTGACTGTCACGCGGTATTTCTGCGTAATTGTCTGGCCTGCAGCCAGATAATCAATGCTGGCGTCGTTGACAGAGAACTGGAACGTGACCCGGCCGCCATCGGTTCCGTCATCCGCCGCGGTGCCTGTCGCCAGATCATTAAACCCGGTTGAGAATGTACCGATATAATCGCCAAGCGCTGGAGTATCCCCATCCGCGACAGGAATAATTGATGTGGTGTGAGCATCGTCCAGTTCTGCATCATCGAAATCAATATCCAAATTTTGGACGTGGTTGGTCACATTTTCATCTGTAGATAAATCTGCAAATTCGGTGACAGCAAGCAGGAATGACGCCGGGGTCGTTGTAAAGACCGGATTATCATTCGTGCCGGTAATTCCAATATTTAACGGCGCAAGAGCGGTTCCGCCATTGCCGTCGTCAACTTGAACCATCGTTGTCAAAGTCACGGATTGTGTCTCGTCCAAGGCATTCACAGCGCCATCATTCGGCACAAAGCTATATGAGCCGTCAGAATTCATCGTCAGCATACCAAAGGTGACGCTAACGCCGCCAACCATAGCCGTCATAGCCACGGCTGTGTTGACATATGTGCCGGTGCCGTCATCAGCGCCAAAGCTGTGCGCGTCGGTCAGATCAACATCTGTAACATCCATCTGACCTGTAATCTCAGTCGAACCGGATGTCTGAACGGTGTCGGCATCAGCGCCAACATCCAGAGTCGAATCTCCGGTTTCAATATCGTCAGGCTCAGGCACAATAAGCGCGCCCGTTCCGTCCGTAAGATTGAAGGCTTCTGTCGCCAAAACAGGGACGTCATTTGTACCAATAATCGTCACAACAACGGTCTGAACCGCGGAAACAGAATCTTCATCTGTCAATGAAGCGCTAATGCCGTTCTGGTCATCAACAGTGATGTTATATGTCAGAATTAAACGCTCGCCAGCGGCAAGGAAGTCAACATCTGCATCCGCAATGCTAAAGCTCCAATCGATTTGATTATTCGTTATCGTATTGGTTGCTGTGAATGTCGGCGTGATTGTTGGTATGGTCATACCGCTAATCGCTACGCCTGCGCCATCATCCCAAACGGTCGTTGCTAAAGACGAGCCAACGGTATGCACGTCTGTTTCATCAGCATCGGTTAGCATCATTGTGCCGCTATCTGATAATGTAGCAGCGCCGGCAGTTACGCCAGTCACTTCTGTCAATGAAGACGTATCACCCGCTGTAATAACGGGTTGGTCATTTGTGCCATTGACTGTGATTTGGACGACTTGAGTGTCCATAACCAAGCCTGTTGAATCGTCCGTAATTTCGATTGTGTAATCAAGGACAAGCGACTCGCCAGCGGCCAAGTAATCAAATGTTTCTGCTAGGCTATCGAATGTCCACGTCAGGCTATCTGTCGTCTCCGCGCCGTCCAAATCACCCATCGTCGTCATCATTAGAGCTAGAGCTGCAGGACTAGGAGTCGTGGTGCCAGCCGGGGCAGTGTTCACAGCGACAGAAATATCCGTGACCATCACGGTGTCGGTCACATCAAGATCAGTAATCGTAAGTGTGCCGGTCGTCGTAAGGTTAGCAGCGTCTGTTTCTGTAACTGCGCCGCTCGCAGAGTCGCCTGACTCCACTGAAATAACCGGCGCATCATTCGTACCATTAATTGTGATAACCAGATCTTGCGCTCCAACATTACCCGCGCCGTCATCGACTTGAGCAACGAACGTAAGCGTCAGGCTTTCGCCATCGGCAAGGAAGTCCAGATCAGACGCTGCAGGGTCATATGACCAGTTGATTGTATTCGAACCGCCATCAGACGTTAAAGCGTCAAAGCTAATTGCGCCCGAGGCAATCAAAGCCGACACGTCGATCGCGCCAAGCACGCCGCCGCTCCAGAGCGCCGTAGCAGGGCCCGCTACTGACACTGTGAGTGTGTCGCCAATATCGGCATCCTCAATTGTGATCGTGCCTGTTGCAGCAAGCAAGTCTTGCGTAGAGCTGTCGCCGGCAGCTTCGGTATAGGCCGCAGGGTTCGTTGCGGCTGTGATGGCTGGCACATCATTTGTGCCATTGATTGTCACAACAAGGTTCTGAGCCCCATACTGAGTTGTGCCGCCATCATCTGTCACCTGAGCGACAAATGTAAGTGTCAGTACATCAGTCGAGCGAAGGAAATCAAGGTCCGCCGCAGCTGGATCAAATGTCCAGTTAATCGTCTGAGCGCCGCCATCAGACGTCAGCGCGTCAAATGTGATTGCACCGGAGGCAACTAGGCTAGCGACAGTAACGCCGGCCGGAAGCGGTCCGCCATTCAGCAATGCTGTACCGTTACCCACAACTGAGGCCACGAGCGTATCGCCAATATCAGCATCCTCAATTGTGATCGTTCCTGTCGTCGCAGCAATGTCCTGAGCGGAGCTATCGCCCGTGACTTCAGTCAACGCGGCAGGGTTAGTCGCAGCCGTGATAGACGGTACGTCATTTGTGCCGTTAATTGTAATCACAAGGTCTTGCGAGCCATATTGGTTCGTGCCGCCATCGTCAGAAACTTGCGCCACAAATGTGAGAGCCAGAACGTCGCCGGCCCGTAAGAAATCGAGGTCAGCTGCGGCAGGGTCATATGTCCAGTTAATTGTCTGAGCGCTGCCATCTGATGTCAAAGTATCAAATGTAATTGCGCCTGATGCAATCAGGCTGGCAATTGACACGCCCGCAGGAAGCGCGCCGCCATTAAGCGTTGCCGTAGCGTCGCCCATGACGCTGACATCCAATGTGTCGCCAATATCCGCATCATCAATTGTGATGGTGCCAGAAGTCGCAGCAATATCCTGGACGGAGCTGTCGCCGACAACTTCTGTCAGCACGGCAGGATTAGCCGCGCCTGAGATAGATGGCAGGTCATTCGTGCCCGTAATTGTAACGGTCACAGTTTCAGTCTCTGCCGCATTGCCGGTACCGCTGTCATCAGTTGCAGAAATTGTATATTCGAGGACAAGAGTCTCGCCGGCGCGTAGGAAGTCAAAATCGCCCGCCGCTGCGTTAAAGTCCCATGTCGCATTCCCGGATGTGTCGCCACTGGCGATAGCCGTCGCTGGTGACACAGTCATCATGGACGCCAGAGCACTGTTCATCGTTGCAGTTAAGCTTGCTGGAATATCAGCAATTGTAAATGTGCTTGAGGCGTCGATTGACACGCCGTCCACAGCCATTGTCACGACATCTGTTGTGTCCACATCAGTGATAGCAAATGTTCCGCTATCAGATAGCGCAGCATCACCCTCCATTAGATCAGAGGTCGCCGGGCCGCCGGTGATAACAGGAGCATCATTCGTGCCTGTAATCGTAATTGTGACAACTTCGGAATCTGTCGCAGGAGGCGTTCCATTATCTGTCACTGTAATCAGATAGGTTTGCACAATCTGCTCGCCATCAGCCAGCGCGTCAATAACTGCCATATCTGCAGCAGATATTTCTTGGCCGTCGCCTTGGCTTGGTTCACCAAATGTCCATGTGACCTGACCTGTGCCTACATTTTGAGATGGCGTTGAAAGCCCCGCGAGGAAAGTCCCAACGAAACTTGACGGCGCGCCATCATTTGTCGCCGAAATATTAGATACAGATACAGAATGCCCGTCTGTAATATCATCATCGGTGAATTGTAGCGTGCCTGTATCACCGAACAAGTCAGGGCTGTTTTCACTTGTAGGATCCATCGGATCATCGGCGCGCTCAGTCAGCGTGCCAACAAAATCAGACGCCGGGCCAAGATCAAATTCTGGCGCGTCGTTAACGTCTGTTAGATTAACAGTTAGCGTGGCATTTCTGGTATTCCCCGCATCGTCCGTTCCAATCACATCGATCGCGATCGTCGGGCCATTTTCCTCTAAGTCGAAGAAACTGCGCGCAGCCTCGCTGTCAATAACCCGGACATTGAACCCACCTAAGCCATCAGCAACGATTTCAACAGCATCATAAACACCGCCGGTGCCATCAAGCATCCACGTCGCGCCATCAGCGCCATCCAGGCTTCCAAGAATTACATCCGGCCCGCCGAGCGTTGCCGCATCTTGATCCGCAATTTCGTCAGGTGTGACGGCCTGATCCTCAGGCCCAGGATTAAGCGTATCCACAGATGTACCACTGCTCTCGCCAGTGACCGCCGTCAGGACATTGCCCGCAGCGTCTTGCGCGCCGGAAATATCAAAGGTCAAATCTGCAAAATCAACATTTTCATCTGTTACGGATAGCGTGACTTCGTAAACGGTCGGAGAGGCCCAACTGCCGGCACCCAAAGACACACCAGTCCCAATCTCGACGAGTGAAACCGTCGGATCGACGGATGTATCCATAGTTTCATTGAAAGTGATTTGTAGCGTCAGCGTCTGCCCAACATCAGCATCAGAAATCACGCCGTCTGCGCCGTCTTCGCCGGCAATTGTGACGCCGGAAATCATAGGCAAAGTCGTATCAAGTGAGAAACTATTCGTGCTGATGGGCGCCGCACTATTGCCTGCAGCATCCGTCGCCACAACAGAAATTGTCAAATCTCCATCCGACAACATTCCCATTTGAACTCCATCCAAAGAAATAGGGAATGTATCTGTTGGCGAAATACCGGACAGTGTAACCGAACCGCCGCCAGTAGATGTGATTGTAACGACAGCTGTCGCATCCGCATCCAAGCCTGTCACATTAAATTGAATAGTCTCTGAAGCATTATAGACCATATCGCCGCCATCCCCGGCAAAGGCGACCGCGAGATCCCCTCCCGCGTCAGCGGTCGTATCTAAAGTGCTGGTATCGCCAGTTCCAGATGCGGAATTACCAGCCGTATCTGTGGCTGAAATTGACGCAGTAATCGTACCCTGATCAAAGCCGCTCAAATCAACCGTTGGCTGCGCGCCATTAGCTGTAGCCGTGGCCGTTGTCGTGTTTACACCATCGGTAAATGTAATAGTTGCTGTCGCATCAGCGTCTAAGCCAGCGACATCAAATGTAACCGCGCCCGCCTCACTGGGGTCAATAAATCCGTCGCCATCTGTAATGATAACCGCAAGATCGCCACCGGCATCAGCTGTCGTGTCAACCGTTGCCGAGTCAACCAGAGACGCGATATTTGTGGTCCCTCGCGTGATTGTTGCCGTTACAACTGTCGACGCCCCTTCAGCACCGGCCGTTGAAGAGAAATCATAAAACCCATTGGAAACATCAGTAGCTGTAACAAGATACCCTGAAATCACTCCCGGAATATCAATTATATCGCCAACTAAAACCTCTCCGGCATCCCAAGAAATGCGAGACGCGATCGCTGAACCGGCTCCTCCGGGCAATTCAGCCGCATTTAAAAAACCGTCATTATTGGCATCAGTTTGAATGTTAAGTGTAATAGGCATAATTTAGTCCCCAGTTCGTTTGTTTCCGGATCTCCGGATAAGAGTATTAAAGATAAGGTTGTTTGAGTTGGATTAGGTTGAGATTGGCGGCGCCTGCGCGCTTATAGATCTAAGTTGCGGTGAGCCACGCTGTGCATATTTTCGAAAGCGCAGACTATACTTTAAACAGGTTGCTCGAAGCCTTGTAGCTACAGTAATAACAACGTTCCTCTTCGCAACGCGGCACAAGTGCTGCACGCATGAATGGCGCATACGGACGGTAAGGCCCGCCAGAGCTTTGTTTTCGAAAATATTTTGAAGACCCCACATCCGCTTAAATTAAGAGCCTAGCTCTCAACCCTCTCGAATGTGACGTGTCTTAAACACGTCAATTGTCTATGCATATTTGCCCCCAATTCTGATCTGAGCCCCACGCTCAAATTAACTTTATATCAACCTTCGCCTAAGCGCCGTGATCGCGGTCACGTTACAGAAAATGCCGAAAAATTCGGGCACTCAAGCGAGTTAATACTGACGGAAAAACATGCACAAAATAACTGAATGTATAAGTTTTGGTATGCGCCCCGCATCACGGTTAATAAATTTCTAAATTACGATAATCAAGGGCAATTCGATAAAAACCCTTAAATATGGGGTATTGAAAATAATTCACTCACTTGATGACAAGTAAAATAGCCGTTTTATTTCAGTAGCTTCCATTAAATTTACTTCAAATAAAATCAGCCTTAATACCGATTGAATTTTATTTCGGAACGGGGCTTTAGGCTGAAAAAAAACATAGGAATGCAGTTTTTTACACCTGGATTAAACAAAATTCCTAGCGACTAAGCAGAGGTTCAGAATATAATTTCGATATCAATATTGTATAAATGGATAAGAATATTATCCGATTAGAACTGGCCGCTATTAAATTTATAATAGAGCGATGAGCACCTTTAGTAGTATCTATCGAAAACAAACATTAGAGAATTCAAGTCAGCGATCGGCCTAAGAGGAAACTAGTTTATTTTGGCATGTGGTGATGGTGGAGTTAGAAGAGCGGCACTCAAATTTATGCCAGTCTGTTCGTCCGTTGACTTTGTAGCCGGCTTACCTTGCTGACTGATGTCGATTGAATATCTACGGTAGAGATGCGTCTCTAGAGAGTCCTTATCCAGCTAAGTCACGGTAACTACGCAGTTGTTCCTGACGCAGTGAAATGGAGCTAAAATCGCCTAGGTGCGTGGTAGGTCCGGAGGGACTCGAACCCCCAACCAGACGGGTATGAACCGTCGGCTCTAACCAATTGAGCTACAGACCCTTATTCACGCAAAGCTCACGGCGTATAACCTAGTGAACCTTAACAGCGCCGCCCTATAGCGCGCGGAGTCTGCTGTGGAAAGCCTATTGTGAACCCAATGCAGTTTATGGCACTTAACGTTCAAATTTATGGAGAATATTATGCGTAAATCCCTCTTCTTACTCGCCTCCGCCGCGATGCTGGCCGCTTGCCAACCTGCGAGCACCCCGTCATATTACGGCCCCAGCAACAACCAGAGCCAAGCCGTGATTTCAGTTTCCGCCAGTGCCAATGTCAAAGTCGCCCCGGACCAAGCCACCGTAAGCGCGGGCGTCGTCAGTCAGTCTAAAGATGCCGGCCAAGCCATGCGCGACAATGCCGCCAAAATGAGCAAAGTTTTTGAGGCCCTCGATGAAGCCGGAATTGAGCGCAGTAATGTTCAGACCTCACAAATCACATTGCAACCGCGCTATGATTATTCAGATCGCAAAGCCCCGCGCATTACGGGTTATGAAGCGCGCAATATGATCACGGTCATGACGGATGATCTCGCCAAGACAGGCGCCATGGTTGACGCGCTGGTGAAGGCTGGCATCAACAATATCAACCAAGTTCAGATGACGGTGAAAAATCCTGAAGAGGCCCAAAATAAAGCGCGCGCTGAGGCGATTGCGAAAGCCAAAGCCAAAGCGGAGTCTATGGCCGAAGCGGCAGGCGTGAAATTAGGCGATCTTAAAAGCCTAAACGAATCCGGCGGCGGTCGTCCGCCCGTCATGTATCAACGCGCCGCGGCCATGGAAATGGACAGCACCCCCGTCGCGCCCGGCGAGCAAACCATTGGTATAACTGTGAATATGAGTTACGCGATTGACTAGGTAATGACCTCTCGTTCATCAGCCTTCTCCCTCATGGGAGAAGGTGGCGACAGCCGGATGAGGGGAAATGCGAGCGTCTGCGAGCAACAACAAGTCGCGTTTAGTGCAACATCCCAATTTCAATGCCCCTCTCCCGCCCTGATGGCGTCCAGAGGACGCGTCTACGACGCCTCTCCCGGAAGGGAGAGGGCCGAAAGACGAGAAATCCCATTAAATTATATTACTTCCTACCAACAGTAAGCCCCACAAATTCCACCAACCGTTCGCGCGTCTCGCGCGGGTCGATAATATCCTCGACTAAAAACTGCTCTGCAGATCTAAACGGTGATGTCACTTTGGAGAGCCGCTCTTTAATTACCGCTAATGCAGCGTCATAATCCTCTGCGGCCTCAAGCTCTGCGCGGTACGCCACTTCTACGCCGCCATCAATCGGCAGAGACCCCCAATCGCCGCTTGGCCATGCAAAGCGGTATTGATAGCGGCTGTGGTTACTCATCGCCGCGCCTGCCACGCCATACGCTTTGCGAATGATAACGGTGGCCCAGGGCACGCTAGCCTCATAAACGGCATTCATGGCCTCGACGCCGTGGCGAATTGTGGCCGCGCGCTCGGCCTCTAGCCCAATCATGAAGCCGGGGTTATCGACAAAGTTCACAACGGGCAGTCCGTATTTCTCGGCCAGTCCCAAAAACCGCTTCGCCTTTTGCGAGCCATCGGCTGTCCAGCTTCCGGCCATGAACATGGGATCAGAAGCCAGCACCGCGACGGGCCAGCCATCAATACGCGCCAGCGCCGTAATCACGCCGCCGCCCCATCGGCCGCCAATCTCAAACAGGCTATTGCCATCAACAACGCGCTCTAAAATGCGGCGCATATTATAGGCTTTGCGTTTATCCTCGGGAACGATTGCGGCAAGTTCATCCCCGCTGCCCTCTGGCGGCTCAAGTGTATCAATGCGCATGAGATTGCCGCCTGCGTAGTCCGGCAGATAAGACAGAAACCGCCGCGCGCGGTTCATCGCGTCTTGCTCTGATGTAGCCTCGTCATCCACCACGCCGTTTCGCGTATGGATGTCCGAACCGCCAAGGCTCTCTTTGTCTTGCGCCTCGCCCAGCGCCGCGACCACTGCAGGGCCAGCTGTGAAAAGCTGCGACAGGCCTTTGACCATGACAGAATAATCGCTCGCGACAACGCGCGCCGCGCCAAGGCCCGCCGTGGGGCCAAGCGCCAGCGCGACGACTGGCACGCTTTTTTGATTTTGGACAATATGTTGCCATCCCGGCACAAAGGGCACATAGGTATGGCCCATATCCTCAAGCATCTTGACCGAGCCGCCCCCGCCCGTGCCGTCAATCATGCGGATAATCGGTAAGCGCAGCTCATGCGCCATTTGCTCGGCTTGGACAAATTTGCGATAGATCGCGGCATCTGCCGCCCCGCCGCGCACGGTAAAGTCATCGGCGGTGGCGACAACCGTGCGTCCCGCAATCTCACCGCGCCCAAAGATAAAATTGGCGGGCGCGATATCGATTAAATCGCCATTTTCGTTATATTGACCTTTACCCGCCAGCGCGCCGATCTCGCGAAAACTGCCGCCGTCCAGCAGCATATCCAGCCGCTCGCGCGCATTTAATTTGCCGCGAGACTTTTGCCGCGCTAGTTTCTTTGCCCCGCCCATTTTCAGGGACAGCCTTTTACGCCGCGTCAGTTCACTTAATCGTTTTGTCCAGCTCATGCGCTTTGATAGGACGCGAGAGCCATGCGCGCAAAGAAAAAGCCACCGCAAAGGGTGGCTTCATCATATTCATTTTGAAAGGCCTAAGCGGAAGGCGGCGTGTAAATCTCATTATGCTCATTGAGCAGAACAACATTGGGTTTGTAACTTTCCGCCTTTTCAGCGTCCATCTGGCAATAGGTGATGATGATGATTTTATCACCTACCTGAACGCGGCGCGCGGCGGCGCCGTTTAGACCAAATGTTTTAGAGCCGCGCGGGGCTTCGATGGCGTAAGTCGTAAACCGCTCACCATTGGTGATATTTAAGATATCGACTTGTTCATTGGGCAGGATACCCGCCTTATCGAGCAAGTCCTGATCGATAGAAATTGAGCCTTCATAGTGTAGATCAGCTTGGGTCACCGTGGCGCGGTGGATTTTGCCTTTCATCATGGTCAATAACATATCTATCTCCTCGAGTTCTGGCGCTCTTAACGCGCCCTGTATCTTAAATCTAGGGAGGACATCGTCCTTTCAGAACAACCATTTAGACATAGCGCATCCTAATATACATGCATATTTGCATGGCTTATTGGATTGCAGCCCGCGCCATGCCCGCATAAGAGCAAGTCATGAAAAATGTTCTGATCATCACCACTGGCGGCACGCTCGATAAAGACCACGACACCTACACCGAAGGCTTAGTGCTCGGCGATAAAGATGCGTCACATTTGGGGGAATTACTCGCGCGAGGCCGCTGTTATTATCCGCGTGAAATTGCCCTGATGAGCAAGGATAGTTTGGACATGACCGAGGGCGATCGCATTGCGATTATGGACTGTATCGCGGAGCAAGAAGAACGCGCGATTATCGTGACGCACGGCACAAGTACGATGGATCAAACCGCGCAGTATTTAGATGGCAAAGTCAAAGATAAAACTATTATCCTGACCGGCGCAATGCGCCCTTTTGCGATTGGGAAATCAGATGCCGGATTTAATGTGGGCGGCGCTGTGATTGCTGCGCAAACCCTGCCCGCCGGTGTTTACGCCGTTATGAATGGCCGCGTCTTTGCGGCCAGTGAAATTAAGAAAAACGAAAAAGAAGGACGCTTTGATGTCTAAGACCCTATTTACTCCCTTTTCCTGCCGCGGGATGGATTTACCCAACCGCGTCGTCATGGCCCCCATGACGCGTAGTTTCTCGCCCGAA
>CALLBH010000061.1 GCA_938001945.1 uncultured Robiginitomaculum sp. | reverse complement strand
CACCTTTGCCAAGCTCGACCCGCCCCTGCGTGAAGAGAGCGATCGCAAGGCGCTGTTGGCCGCTGTCAATGACGGAACGATTGACGTGATCGTCAGCTCCCATGACCCGCGCATGACAGGCGAGAAACGCTTGCCCTTTGCCGAAGCGGGCGCGGGCGCAATCGGCCTGGAAACTCTTCTTGGCGCAGGGCTAACATTGGTCGGCAATGAAGAACTTGATTTAATGGCGCTGCTGCGCGCGCTGACATGTAACCCTGCGGAGCTGCTCGGCCTGCCCGGCGGCATCCTCGCTGAAGGCGCGCCCGCTGATTTGGTTCTGATTGACCCGCATGCACCTTGGGTTGTCGATCCCGAAACAATGACGAGCCGCGCCAAGAACACGCCTTTTGACGGACGCCGCTTTACCGGACGCGCCGACATGACCGTGCGCGGCGGCGATGTTGTCTTTGATCGCTTGGGCGATTGAAGCATTGAACATGCACCTCACTTTCAGAACGCAAAGTGCGCTTCTAATACTGGCCGCGGTGCTGCTAAGCGCTTGCGGCATCGGACGTAGCGCCGAGCCTGAGCAAAAACCTGTTTGCGTAACGCGCAGCATAGATGCAAATGTGAATGGCAAGCTTTGCGAAATTGGGCAGCAAGTCGTCTTCATGCCGGGTCAGGACGGGAACGGCGACATAGCCTTTGTTTTTGTCGCCGCAAATTGCGACGCAACAGAGACATTTAATTTCACAAATGGCGGAGCGATTTGCGTTTTTAATCCTACTCGTCCAATGAATAAACCAACAGATAAACCGCAACTCAAAAAAGATAGAGAGTAAACCGTGGACGCACATTCGATATATGCCATCGGCGCAGCCCTCTTTGGTTATTTCCTCGGCTCCATTCCGTTCGGCTTGATCCTCGCAAAATTATCGGGGCAAGGCGACATACGCGACATTGGCTCGGGCAATATTGGCGCTACGAACGTTCTGCGCACCGGCCGTAAAGACATCGCGTTAGCCACATTGCTTCTTGATGCAGGTAAAGCCGCAGCGGCGTTTTTCCTCATTAAACTCATCTTCCCGCCATCGGCCTATTTACCGCTTATCGCGGCCGCCGCTGCGCTGATGGGGCATTGCTTCCCTGTCTGGCTAAAATTTAAGGGCGGCAAAGGCGTGGCAACATTTTTTGGCGGCATGCTCGCAGCGGCCTGGCCTGTCGGATTAATCTGCGGCGCGATTTGGCTCGCCAGCGCATTTATATCCCGCCTGTCTTCATTTTCTGCGCTCCTGGCTGCTGCGCTCGCGCCGATCATTTGTTTATTCATGGGCTATCAATATGTCGCCGCAATGGCGGCTTTTATGGCCATCATTATATTCATCCGTCACCGAGAAAATATTGGCCGCTTGCTTAAAGGCCAAGAGCCAAAAATTGGCGGTAAGAAAGATAAATCTTGATACGGGCCGAGCTGTCCTATGAGCAAAAGCGCGATTGGATAAGATTATCGCGCAGTTCAACCATCGGTCCCGTCGCCTTTGCAGGATTACTCTCACGGTTCGGCGATGCCTCTGAGGCGCTGGCCCGCCTCCCTGAAGTGAGCCGCTCCTCTAAACTCTCCATTCCCGCCATAGACTTAGTTGAGCGCGAAATGGAGATGACAGCGGATTTTGGCGCGCGCATGATTTGCGCCTGCGAGCCGGATTATCCGGCATATCTTGCCGCCCTCGATCCGCCCCCGCCCATCATTAGCGTTGCAGGTGATCTGTCAAAACTCCCCGAAGAACGGCTCGCTGTTATTGGGTCGCGCAATGCCTCTGCGGTGGGGTTACGTTTTGCAGGGCAAATCGCGCGAGAACTGGGACAGGCCGGCGTTGCGATTATATCTGGGCTTGCGCGCGGCATTGACACCCAAGCGCATATAGCTGCGCTAGGGACGGGCACAGCCGCCGTTTTGGGCGGCGGCGTCGATCATGTTTATCCCGCGTCAAATGCCGCGCTCTATGAAGACATAAAAGAGCATGGCGCAATCATAAGCGAAAGCCCCTTTGGACACCGCGCAACCGCTCGCGATTTTCCGCGCCGTAACCGTATTATCTCTGGCTTAAGCAGCGGCGTAATCGTGATCGAGGCCGCAGAACGCAGCGGCACATTAATCACGGCGCGATACGCCCTAGAGCAAGGCCGCGAAGTCATGGCCGCCCCGGGCAGCCCGCTCGACCCGCGCACGAAGGGATGCAACAGGCTCATTCGTCAGGGCGCGGCGCTGATTGAAACGGCCCAGGACATTTTAGATATATTGCGGGCCCTGCCGCCCATGGCGATGCGTGAGGGTAATGAGAACTATATGGCTGCGCCCTTTGATTGGGACGCCGCCCAGAAAGACATCACAAAGGCCAAAGCACAAATGCGCAGCCTGCTCTCGCCGACGCCTGCGCCGCGTGATGATTTGATCCGTATGTCAGGCTTGCCCGTGCCCATTGCGGCGGCGGCTTTGCTGGAACTGGAAATTGACGGCGAGGCCTTTGTTGAACGCGACGGCAAAACCAGCCTCGCGATTTAGACTAGTCTTGCGCGGCTTCTCGCGCGAGTTCCAAGACGCGGCCCAGTCCGGCCAATCCGCTTTTCTTGGCCATTGCCGCCATTTCCTCAAGCATATCTATGATATATTCTCTGGCATATTCTGGCGAATATTTCGCTGCGTCATCGCTTGGCTTGCTTTGCGCCATTGCGTCATTATGTGATACCATTAGAAATCCCCTGTTGCGGCCACATTATGTGGTGAAATACAATATACACTTTTATAGTGTATTTATATTTATACTCGCAATAGTTATTTTAGCGCGTCCCCATGTGCAAAGCAGTTCCACACCGTTGACATTATATTAGGGCTCCGTCAGGTATGCCGCGCATTGGGAAGCGCCCCTGTCTTCAAATTTGGATTGTTCACTTATGAATCTTGTTGTTGTTGAGTCCCCGGCGAAAGCCAAGACGATCGAAAAATATCTGGGTAAGGATTATAAAGTGCTGGCCAGTTTTGGACATGTGCGCGATCTCCCGTCCAAAGATGGCTCGGTTGATCCCGACGAAGATTTTGCGATGAAGTGGAACGTCGATACGCGCGCCCGCGCCCGCATCAAAGACATTGAAACCGCGCTTAAAAATTCTGACCGCCTCATTCTCGCAACCGATCCGGATCGCGAAGGCGAAGCCATTAGCTGGCACCTACTCGAAGTTCTGAACAAGAAAAAAGCGCTAAAAGGCAAAGAGATTGAGCGCGTGGTGTTTAACGCGATTACGAAAAAATCTGTAACTGAGGCCATCGCCAATCCACGTGAGCTGGATATGGAATTGGTCGAAGCCTATCTGGCGCGCCGCGCGCTGGATTATCTCGTCGGCTTTAATCTGTCCCCTGTGTTGTGGCGCAAACTTCCCGGCGCACGCAGCGCAGGCCGCGTGCAGTCCGTATCTTTGCGGTTGATTTGTGAGCGCGAAACTGAAATCGAAGCCTTTAAGCCGAAAGAGTTTTGGACCATCGACGCCATGATGGGCAGCGCCAAAGGCAAATTTGCCGCCAAGATCACAACGCTAAACGGCGACAAATTGGACAAATTCTCTATCGCAAGTCAGGCTGATGCTGACGCGGCGATGAAAACCATCAACGCGGCCAGCAATATGGTTGTCGCCTCGGTTCAGGCCAAGCCACTTAAACGTAACCCGCCTGCCCCGTTTACAACGTCTACGATGCAGCAAGACGCCTCGCGCAAGCTTGGCTTTAGCGCAACGCGTACAATGCAAACGGCCCAGAAATTATATGAAGGCGTCAATATTGGCGGCGAAACGACGGGCCTGATTACCTATATGCGGACCGACGGCGTCTCAATGGTCGGCGAAGCCATCACGGAATGCCGCAGCCAAATCGGCAATGCCTATGGCGAGACTTACCTGCCCGAAAAAGCGCGGGTCTATTCGTCCAAAGCCAAAAATGCCCAAGAGGCGCATGAGGCCATTCGCCCTACAGAGTTCTCGCGCTCCCCTGAGTCCCTTAAGCTTACGGGCGATATGGAAAAGCTATACGCGCTGATTTATAAACGCGCCATGGCGAGCCAAATGGCCAGCGCGCAGCTTGAACGCACGACGATTGAAATGACTGATGGCGCGAAAACTGTTGGCCTTCGCACCTCCGGCACGGTTGTTCGCTTTGACGGCTTCCTGTCGCTCTATGAGGAAAGCAAACCGTCGACGGATGAAAAAGAGAGCGACGCCAAGCTTCCCGCCGTTAAAGAAGGCGACGCTCTGACGCTCGATAAAGTCACGCCCGAGCAGCATTTCACACAGCCTCCCCCGCGTTACTCCGAAGCCAGCCTTGTCAAGAAGATGGAAGAGCTCGGCATTGGCCGTCCATCAACTTACGCCTCTATCCTGAAGGTTTTGCAAGATCGCGGCTATGTCAATCTGGATAAGCGCCGTTTTACCCCCGATGATAAGGGACGCTTGGTCACATCTTTCCTCGAGAATTTCTTCCCGAAATATGTGCAATATGACTACACAGCGGACGTTGAGGAGCGCCTTGATAAAGTCTCCGCCGGGGATCTGGACTGGAAAGTCATGCTGCGCGATTTCTGGACGCAGTTCGCCGCCGCCATTGACGAGACCAAAGAGCTTCGCGTCACGAATGTTCTCGACGCGCTCAACGACTCGCTGCGCACACTGGTCTTCCCCGATAAAGAAGACGGCAGCGATCCGCGTAAATGCGAAAAATGTGAAGACGGAAAGCTATCTCTTAAACTCGGAAAATTCGGCTCTTTCGTCGGCTGTTCAAATTATCCCGAATGTAAATTCACCCGTCCCTTCGGACAGGGCGCAGAAGCTGCGGCTAATGCGATTGAAGACAAACTCCTCGGGCAACATCCAGAGACGGGCGAAGACATTCACCTAAAATCCGGACGCTTCGGTCCCTATGTTCAGCTTGCCCGCGAGCCAAAGCCTAAGAATACGGGCATTCCGAAAACATGGCCCGTCGAGACCATCGATCTTGAAAAAGCGATACAGCTTGTCGATCTGCCCCGTCACGTCGGTGACCATCCCGAAGACGGCAAGAA
>CALLBH010000060.1 GCA_938001945.1 uncultured Robiginitomaculum sp. | reverse complement strand
AAGAAGGCGCTCGCGCGCTTCACGCATATCTTTGGGTTTGTCGTAAAGCGTATTTTCAAAGACCATGATTTGATCTGCCCCGATAACAAGGCCAGGCTGGGCCATGGAAACACGGCGCGATTTGGCCTCAGCGAGAGCATCTGCAATATCGCGAAGCCGAGAGCCCTCCGATAACATAGCCGCTTTAATGGCCGATTCATCAACGGGCTTAACAACGACATCATAATCAAGCCCCGCGCCGTCCAAAATTTGGCGGCGAATAAAGCTGCCAGAGGCAAGTATAATGGGGAGGTTCGTCATCGGGAATGCTCTTGGAAGATATTGATAATGCGCGCCGATGTTTCTTCGATTGAGCGGCGCGACACATCAACAGTCGGCCAGCGGTTTTTCGCAAAGAGCCGTTTTGATTTTAACATTTCATCCCGTACGCTCGTTTCATTGGCATAAGCGCTGGCCTTTGTTTCGTGCAAGCTCGCAAGGCGCTGCTCTCGGATTTCAGCAATCCGTTCTGGCCGCGCGACGAGGCCGATGATTAGCGGCTTGGTATAGGTGAGAACTTGCGGCGGAAGCTCGGCGCCCGGCACAAGGGGGATATTACCGGCTTTGATGCCGCGATTAGCGAGATATATGCAAGTCGGTGTTTTCGACGTTCGCGACACGCCGAGCAAAATGACATCAGCCTCTGCAAGGCCATCAACATTTTGACCATCATCATGCGCCATCGCAAAATCTAGCGCTTTGATGCGATCATAATATTGCTCGTCCAAATTACGCTGCGCCCCAACTTCTGAGGACATCGGCGCTCCAAGGTAGCGCCCAAGCGTGGCAAGCGTTGAATCAAGAATAGAGACGGCTTGAAGATTAAGTTCTGCGCAGCGCTGCTCAAGGCGGCGGCGATTTTCTGCGTTCACGACAGTATAGAGCACGATACCCGGACGATCTTCAATTTGCTCAAGGACGCGCTCCATTTGAGCCGGCGTCCTAACTAGCGCATGCAGATGTTCAAGCGCGGTGGCATGATTAAATTGCGCCGTAGAAGCTTTCATAACTCCAACTAAAGTCTCGCCAGTAGAATCGGAGACAAGATGAACGTGAAAGTAGATGGATATGTCGCGGTTCTGGGTCAAATCTGTATGATATCCTGTTCACTGTTCGTGGATAAGCTCGAACAGGATGTGCATAGCAGAGCGTAAGCTGTGCACTCAATAGCTATTGGCGGCAGCCGCATTTAATCAATGGCATAAGTTCATTAAGGTTTTGTTTACTTTTGCAGATGTTAACCGCTGTGAGTGGAGTCTCGTGAATCCTGTGTATGGATCTTTATCCAGATCTATTCCACATATTTTATACATAATCTCATACGACGATATAAGGAATAAACTATTTTATCCACATATCCAAAGGGTGTGCATAAACTTGTTGGATGTTGATAGATTGATATAGATTCACGTTTTTTTAAGATAAGTAAAGATGCGTTAAGAATTGCGCACATAGTCACAGGCTCTACAACTACCCCTACTTATATTTATAAGATAAGAGAAGGACGATAAATGAGAGTATATTTCATATGAGCACCCCCATATTAAGAGCTTTGCAAGGCAAAACCCAAGACGTTTCCCCTATTTGGCTAATGAGACAAGCTGGTCGACATCTTCCTGAATATTTAGAGACGCGAGCCAAAGCGAAAGATTTCATTGATTTCTGTTTTACCCCAGAGCTGGCGAGTGAAGCAACGCTTCAGCCCATACGCCGCTATAAAATGGACGCCGCAATATTATTTGCAGATATATTGCTTATTCCTATCGGGCTTGGCCGTAGCGTTACATTTGAAAAAGGTATTGGACCAATCCTTGAGCCAATTAACCCAGAAGAGGTTAAAGCGCTCACGATAGACGGAGCAGCAGATCGCATTAGCAGTGTTTACGAAACTGTGCGCCGCGTGCGAGCTGAGCTTGATGAGGATACAACGCTGATTGGTTTTGCGGGAGGGTGCTGGACTGTTGCGACATATATGATCGAAGGCCGCGGTAGCCCGAATAAGGAAGTAGCCAAGCGTTTTGCTTATGACAATCCCAAAGAGATGGACGCTTTGCTCGAAGCACTCGCAATCAGCACAGCAGATTATCTGATCGGTCAAGCGAAGGCCGGTGCGCAAGTTCTGAAAATATTTGAAAGCTGGGCGCAAGGATTAAGTTATGCTCAATTTGAGACTTTAGTTACTAAGCCAACGCAGATGATTATTAAGCGGGTTAGAGCCGCTGGTATTACCGTGCCGATTATGGGTTTTCCGCGCGCGGCGGGATTGAATATGATTACATTTGCCAACACGCTTGATATTCAAGGGATGGCAGTGGGCACGGATACATCCATTGCGCAGCTTCGTCCCCATGTTCCGGACGAGCTCTGCCTTCAAGGAAATCTTGATCCATTATTATTGCGCATGGGCGGCCAAGCTATGCTTGATGGAGTTGACCGTGTTTTAGATGACGCCGCGGGCGGGCCGCATATATTTAATCTTGGGCACGGCGTTACGCCAGATGTTCAAATTGTAAGCGTACATGCCGTTATAAATCAAATTCGGGAGAGATAGATGGATTTCTTAGCTCAGTATTATGATTGGATAAGGGCTTTTCATATCATTGCCGTTATGTTTTGGGTTGCAGGGTTATTATTACTGCCGCGATTTTATGCCTATCACAGCGGCGCAATTGCTGGCGGTGAACTTGAAGCTAAAATGCTCGTCGCTGAAGAGCGGTTGATGAAAATTATCATGAATCCTGCGATGATCGCGGCTTTCATCTTAGGGATTGTACTTATTGCTTATCGCCATGCGGATTTATTTTCATCGGCGTGGCTTTGGATAAAATTAATCTGCGTTTTTGGTCTTATGGGTTTCCACGGAATATTAAGTGCGGATCGTAAGAAATTTGCGCGCGGAGAGCGACCCCGCAGTGAGAAGACTTATCGCATGCTCAATGAAATTCCATCATTTGCGGTCATCATCATTGTTATCATGGCAATTGTTGAGCCGTTCTAAATCCTTGACGGCATAAATTAGTCTGCTATGAAAATCTTAAGTCGCGGCGTCCGCTGCGCATTTCCCCTTACAGTCCTGTGATTTTCCTTGCGGGCAAATATATAAGAGATGTTTATGAACGCCAAGCCGGCCCCTGCGCCTAAGGTAGATCCTGCTGAGATCGATGCGTTAACCCAAATCAGCCTTGAAGATTTAAAACAAAAGAAACCCGCAGAGCTTATCGCTTTCGCCGAAGCCGTGGGTATTGAAAACGCCGGATCGATGCGTAAGCAAGATATTTTTGTAGCTGTGCTCAAAGATCTTGCCGAAAATGATGTCGAAATTCATGGGGGCGGCGTTCTTGAAGTCCTGATGGATGGATTTGGATTCCTTCGCGCGCCTGAAGCTAATTATTTGCCGGGTCCTGACGATATCTATGTCAATCCAAAGCAAATTCGTAAATTTGGTCTGCGAACAGGCGATTCAATCTCCGGAGAGATTCGTAGCCCGCAAGAAAATGAGCGCTATTTCGCACTTACCAATGCATTGTCGATCAATTTCTCAACGCCTGAGCAAGCTAAAAACAAAGTTCATTTCGATAACTTAACTCCGCTCTATCCTGATGAGCGGATGAAAATGGAAATTGATGATCCAACTCTAAAAGATCGCTCGGGTCGTATTATCGATATCGTTGCGCCAATTGGTAAAGGTCAGCGCGCTTTGATTGTTGCGCCGCCGCGTACAGGTAAAACGGTTCTTCTTCAAAATATCGCGCACAGCATCGAGAAAAATCATCCTGAATGTTATGTTTTGGTTTTGTTAATTGATGAGCGCCCCGAAGAAGTCACGGATATGCAGCGTAGTGTTCAAGGCGAAGTCGTTAGCTCGACATTTGATGAACCTGCAACGCGTCACGTCCAGGTTGCGGAAATGGTGATTCAAAAAGCGAAACGCTTAACAGAGCATGGTAAAGATGTTGTTATCTTGCTCGATTCTATCACGCGTCTTGGCCGGGCCTATAATACGGTTGTGCCAAGTTCCGGTAAGGTTTTGACAGGCGGCGTAGATGCCAATGCTCTTCAACGTCCGAAGCGTTTCTTCGGCGCGGCGCGAAACATCGAAGAGGGCGGAAGTTTGACGATTATTGCAACAGCTTTGATCGATACGGGCTCGCGTATGGATGAAGTTATCTTTGAAGAATTTAAAGGTACGGGTAACTGCGAGATTGTTCTGGATCGCAAAGTTGCGGATAAACGTATCTTCCCGGCGATTGATGTTACGAAATCGGGTACACGTAAAGAAGAGCTCTTGATTACGCCTGTCGATCTGCAGAAAACTTATGTGCTTCGCCGCATCCTCAACCCGATGGGAACAATGGACGCGATTGATTTCTTGATCTCGAAACTCAAAGACACGAAATCAAATGAAGAATTCTTTGATAGTATGAATACATAAAACAAAATAATTTAGTAGATAAAAAGGCGGCCATTGGCCGCCTTTTTATCTACAATCTTCTAACCGTTCTTGATCGGTTTGGTTCTGGCGAATTTTGCCTCGAAGTTCAGACGCATAATCGGTCACAAGAATATCAATATTTTTCCAATTCTCAGGCAAAGGGCGGCGGGCTGAGAATTGCCCATATGTCGTAAATATGTCAGTGGATTGAACATAGTCCATTTCACGATCAGAAATATTATCGGTGCCTAGCCAAGCGAGCTGCGGGTTTTTTCGGCGGGCTTGAGGATTAGATGTGGAAATCATCATATTGGGGGCCATAAGGGCAAGGCGCTGGGCTTGTTTATTATTATACGAAATTAGCACCACTTGGTCGCCCATATTCGCAGCTTTGATTATATCTATGACATCGCGTTCATTGGCTGAACTTTTGAAATCAATCTCAAGATATAATTTGTCTTTTGACCATTTCAGCACGTCATCAAGACGTGAAGGCCGATAAGACGTTAATTTGCCGCGCGGCGTTTTTAGAATAAGTTTATCAAGATAATCTGTGGTGCTAGCCGCCACGACGCCCTTTCCGGTTGTCTTGTCCTCCCAGACCCCATCATGGAATAAAAACAAGGTGCCATCTTTAGTCTGCGCAACATCAATTTCGGCCATGATAAATCCAGCATCATAGGCGGTCTTGAGGACTTGCAGTGCGTTTTCGGCTTGGTCTTTTCCCTTGTCCCGCCCGCGATGCAAAGCGATGATGGGGTTGCCGCTGGATAGACACGTCATAGCATCTTCAAGAGACGGAAATGAGACGCCTACGTTCTGGGTGCTCAGTGGTCCATCGGTAGCTATTGGTTTATCTGCAGGTTTACAGCCGCTGGCGACTAAAATCATCGCAAGCGCTAAAACTGTTCTTTTCATTCTCGGTCTCATTGTTCAAAAGGCGTTATGGGTTCCATAACCGAAAATCATGTGACGGACACTATTTTTGCACCGGCCAGCGGTTCTGCGCGTGCGGGCGTAAGCATTATTCGCATATCAGGGCCGCGCTCTGATGAGGTGCTGACCAAATTGCTTCGCGGCGCCCTGCCCCGACCGCGCTTTGCGAGCCTTCGTAAATTACGCGATCCTCAAACATCCAGTATTATTGATGAAGCTTTGGTGCTTCGCTTCACCGCTCCAGCCAGCTTTACGGGCGAAGATATGGCTGAGC
>CALLBH010000059.1 GCA_938001945.1 uncultured Robiginitomaculum sp. | reverse complement strand
ACGGGTTTTCACCCATGCAATAAATTCATCTTGGGGAACAACGCGGATTTCAATCGGCATGAAAGCATGTTCACGTCCGCAAATTTCGCTGCACTGTCCGTAATATGTTCCGACGCGGTCAACTTTGAACCATGTCTCGTTGATGCGGCCCGGAACGGCGTCCATCTTGATTGCAAAACTTGGCATCGCAAAACTATGCAGAACGTCAGAGCCCGTCACAAGAACACGGATTTTCTGACCCGCAGGAACAACCAATGCTTCGTCCGCGGCTAAAAGGTAAGGCACGCCTTTTTCGGCGGCTTCTTCTTTGGTCAGCATGGACGATGTGAAATCAAAATCACCGTGATCAGGATAGACATATGTCCAGTTCCACTGATTGCCGACGACTTTGACGGTCATCGTCACATCATCGGGAATAACGTCTTGATGATAGAGCGGCTTGGTCGCCACTGCGATGAGGAACAAGACAATCGCGACCGGCGCGGCGGTCCAGACAACCTCTAAAAGCGTGTTATGGCTTGTGCGCGACGGCACAGGATTAGCCTTAGCTCTGAACCGCACCATGATGAACAAAAGCAGCGCTGTGACGAGCACAACGATGCCCGTAATGATCCACATCACGATATTATGCAGCGTACGAAGTTCTTTGGCTGTTTCTGTCACGCCCTCTTGGAGATAAAGCGCGCCTTCAGTCGGTTTGCCAACGTCAGCAAAGGCAGAATCGAGTCCGAAATATGACGCGCTCGACAGAGCCGCGACAGTCAGGGCGCTTAGCGCTAACCCTTTGAAAATAAACGATGGGCGCATTGAATGCTCATCCTTCCATAGCATGATAGCGGCTCTCTGGCCGCAATTGCTCCGTCTATAGCCCTCTCATGACAAAAAATACAGAGAAGAATCCCAGCGCGGATTGTCGCATTGGGCAAAATTCCGCGAGAGCGGGCCCGTTGACCGCTTTGCGGTTAACGGGGATTTTGCCGCCCCAATCGATTCAAAGCAATATTTACAAATGGCGGTCTGGGCGGCGGTGAAATAGAGAGTCCTATGCTTCGGGTTTTACCATCGCAAAGGCGTTGATCTTATTCCCGTCCAGATCACGAAAATAGCCACAATAAAATCCGCTACTTCCACGCGGGCCCGGCGCGCCTTCATCGCTCCCGCCCATTTTGATTGCCGTGTCGTGAAGCTTGTGAACATCGTCTTTATTTCGACAAGACAACGCGATCATCGTGCCATTGCCTGCTGTTGCGACCTCCCCATCATGCGGCTTCATCACCATAAACATCGGCGCATCCATAGAGCGCCCTTAGCCCGCCTGCCCGTCACCGGACCACAGTTCTCCAATATCCATTTGCGCAAATAATGCATCATAAAATGCTTTTGCCTTGTCAAAATCATTTGTTCCGACAGTTGTATAAGAAATCATATCACGCTCCTGAATTTAATCTGCATCCTAGACTGCAAAACTTAAAACGACATGGAAAATAATGAATGGGGGATATGTTTTATCCTGGCCCGCTATGGTTCGGGCGGCTGCTCGCAATTGCGCGGTCGCCGACAAAAGGATTACCCGCGCGCTCTGCGCCGAATGTGCTCATCGGGCCGTGTCCAGGGATGAAACGCATATCACCGCCAAGCGGCCAAAGCTTTTGCGTGATGCTATCGAGCAAATCTTGATGATTACTTTTAGGGAAATCGGTGCGCCCGATTGAACCTTGAAACAGAACATCGCCGACAAAGGCGATCTTGATATCTTGATTATAGATCACGACATGACCCGGCGTGTGGCCGGGCGTATGCACGACATTAAACTGCGCGCTGCCAAGGTTAAGCGTATCGCCGTCCTCAAGGTAGCGGTCGGGCACAACGGCGCGGCCCATTCCCGGATGGCCGTAACGCGCCCAGTGATTGGCAATTTCGTCCATCCAAAACTGATCATCTTTGTGCGGGCCGATGACTTTAATGCCGAGTCGCTCGCGCAGCTCATCCGCGCCGCCGGCATGATCCAAATGACCATGGGTCAACCATATCTCAATAATGGTGACGCCTTTCTCTTTAGCGACATCGAGGATTTTATCGACTTCACCGCCCGGATCGACCAGCACCCCCTCCATCGTGTCGCGATCATAAAGCATCGAGCAATTTTGGGAAAAGGGCGTCACAGGAATGACTTGTAAATCCAAAGCAGGCGGTGTTGGCGAGGCGCTCATAATTGATCCTTGTTCAATGCTAGGAATGTAAATCACCACAGCGCGCCCCGCAATGGGCGCAGCAAGGAATTGGGATAATTTCTGCCAAAAGTCGCCTTCTGCGCGAAACCTTTGCCGATTTGCGTGAAAAGGATTATGGTTAACGTAAACCTAATTTTACGAGGCCCGTTATGGCATTTAAGCGACACATTACATTCATTCTCCCGGGCCTTTTGGCTGCAGGCGGTATTGCACTTGGCGCGCAGTCCTTAGCGGCGCATCCTCATACGAAACCCAAAAAGAAACCTATCGTGAAAACGGCGCCTGTAACGCCAGATGTTGCCGCGCCATCTGACGCTGCGGCGGATTCGGAGTCGACCCGCATCATTCGGCGCATGGTCAAACCCGATGAAGCATCGTCTTCCGCACCAGATATTGAAATCGTAGAGCAAATCGAAATCATCGAAGACGCATCCGGTGAAATGGATGTTCGCGTCATTATCGTTGACGGGCAGCCGCAATTGCAATTGCCGACAGCGCAAGAGCAACCCGAGGCCGAAACGATGACGCGGCACAAGCGCATTGAAAAGCGTATTCGCACCGCGGATGGAGAAGTTGAAACTGAATCCGATACGCCTCAGACTGTGAAGGTCATTAAGAAACGTATCCGCATCGTCGATGATGGCCAGCCGCAGATTGATGAAAATGGTATGCGCGTGATCAAGCTAACAGGCGAAACCATCGTCAAAGTTGGCGATGACGGCCAGCTTGAAATTTACAATAATGGCCGCATGATCGAGCCAATGAGTTTCGCGCCCGCCGAGCAAGGCAATATGCAGACACAGGTCGAAGATGGCGGCGAGAACATGACATTATCTGTCAAAAAGACAGTGTCAGATGGAGATGAAGGCCGTAAAATCCGCGTCGAAATCGACATGGAAACACTCAACGAATAAGCAGCTTACGCGTCGAGGATTGCTTTAACCGCAGCCACCATTTGCGCGCGCGGCACTTCTTGCTGCGCAGGGCGGCTTGCGCGCCACTCTTCATTGCTCTCAATCGTCTTGGCCATTTCAAGGCCAAGTTTAAGATCTTTGAGCGTCACGCTGCCTGCCGTCTTTTCATCTGAGCCCATCAAAACAGCAACGGGACATTCGCGGCGATCTGCATATTTAAACTGCTTGGTCACATTGCCCGCGCCAATAAAGACTTCGGCGCGAATGCCGGCGCTGCGCAGCTCTTCGGCCATGGCGAAATAATCCGGCATAAGCTCTTTATCGAAAGCGCAGATCAGGACAGGCGCAGTGACCTCGCCCTGATTATGGCCCATGCGCTCTAGCGCTGTGAGAAATCTTGAGACGCCAAAGCTAAAGCCCGTGGCGGGAACCTGCTGCCCGCGAAAGCGCGAGACAAGCCCGTCATAACGTCCGCCGCCGCCAATCGAGCCAATGCGCACAGGGCGACCTTTACGGTCGCGAATATCGGCCAGTAATTCGACCTCGAATACAGGGCCTGTATAATATCCAAGCCCGCGCACGATAGAGGTATCAAAGGCGCATTGATCGGGGCCATAGCCGCACGCGCTCAATAGTCTGTCAATCTCGGCCAGTTCTGCAACGCCTTTGCGGCCCTGCTCCGATGTGCCGATAACGGCTTCCAGTCGGGAGAGTGTTTCACTGCGACCTGCTTGTCCGGCCAGCGCAAAGCCAAGCACGGCTTTAATCGCGGCGGCGGGTAATCCAGCGCCCTTTGTGTAGTCTCCGCTTTCATCTTCGCGGCCTTCACCGAGCAAATCGGTGACGCCCTGCTCGCCAAGGCGATCTAATTTATCAATGGCGCGCAGCACTTGAATACGCTGCATCGCGCCTTCATCGGTATTGGGAACGCCGGAGGACTCTAAGATGCCGTCCAGCAACTTGCGGTTATTAATCCGCACTTGGAACTCGCTATCTTTCAAGCCAACAGCGCGCATGACATCTGCGGCAACCATAATCATTTCGGCGTCTGCTGCCGCGCCCGGCGCGCCGACGCTATCGGCGTCGCATTGAATAAATTCACGGTAACGGCCCGGCCCCGGCTTTTCATTACGATAAACACTGCCTGCTTGATAACGGCGATAAGGCTTGGCGAGGCCATCATAATTTTCGGCCACGAAACGCGCCATTGGCGCGGTCAAATCATAACGCAGCGCCATCCACTGCTCGTCATCATCCTGCATCGCGAACACGCCTTCATTCGGGCGATCTTCATCGGGTAGGAATTTTCCCAGCGCATCGGCATATTCAAAAGCCGGCGTTTGCAGAGGCTCAAATCCGCGAGAATCATAAACAGAGAACGCCGCATCAATCAACGCGCGCTCAGCGCGAAGCGTATCAGCAGGTTTATCTTCAAATCCCCGCGGACGACGGGCTTTGGGGCGAAACGGTTTGTTTTTCTTCTTAGACATGAGCGCGGTCTAGGGCGTTTTGCGCGCAGTGGCAATTAACGAGGCGGCATATCTACCGCTTTTTTACTGCGCGCTAATCTCTTTGATATCCAAATTGAACGGCCCGTCTTGTCCGTCAG